>SPBQ01000102.1 GCA_004525875.1 Myxococcales bacterium | reverse complement strand
GACGTAATTGTACGTTCTATGCCATATGGCACAGCGCCCGATTTGGGGGCGGGAATAATCCCGCGGGCGTTGCCACCGGACGGCGAGTCCCCGGACGGCATGAGAACGGCCTGCCTCACCGTAACACGCGATACCCCGGGGGGATGCAATGATAACGAACCGGAGAACCTGTCGAGCCGCCCGCGCATTCATCGGGGTAGCAGCTCTTTCACTGATTACCGCGAGTGCTGCTCCCAACGCATGGGCGCAAGCCCAGGAGGCCGCGTCGAGTACCGGCTGCGGGCCCGGTGGCGCGTTCGAAGCGCTGGCCAGCTTCGGACCGTTCAACGAGTTCAACTACCCCGCCTACTACGTCGACCAGAACGGCCTTGCGCTGGATCTGTGCGACGAGACGATCGCCGACGATCCGCTCTGCGGTAACCCGCTCTTCGGCGATCCGCTAGGTGGGGGGCTTCCGTTCGACGCGCCGCCCGACATCGCGTCCGGCAACTTCTGGGCCGAGACGTTCTACTTCCTTGCCACGACCGATATCGCGTTCGCCGGCGGCGACGCGCTGATCGTGCTGGCCGTCGAGGGCGTGTGGGACAACGCGACCGAGGCGATCATCGACGGGGATCAGCTCGTCTTCAGCCGCATCCGTCATCGGATCAGCCTCCCCAACCTCCCCTCGAGTGCCGGCACCTACACCGTGACCCATCCGTTCGGCGTGGATGTGTTCGAAGTGACCGAGGCCGATCTCGCGCTGACGGGAGGGAGCCGAGTGATCAACTTCACCGATGATTGCCTTCACGGCGTCGTGAACGGCGCGATCACGCCGACCTGCAGCGTCACGCTGGGCGACCAGTTCACGAACATCATCGATCCGACCCGATCCCGAATCAGTCACTACTTGACCTGGGACGTCAATGCCCCGCCCGGATACATCGGGAACCCGGCAATCCCACATGCCGTCACCGGTAGCCCCTGCGGCACGAACGTCTTCCGCGTAGAAGGGCCGGGTATCCCCGGCGGTGTGGCCGAAACGACACTCTTCAGCCTGCAAGGACGCCACTCGGCCGTCTGCGGCGACGGAGCCATCGACGCCGCGGCGGGAGAGACCTGCGACGATGGCAACACCGTCGGCGGCGACTGCTGTTCGACCACCTGCATGATCGAGGGTACCGACGCGGCGACCTGTGACGACGGCTCCGCCTGTACGGTCGACACATGCGATTCGGTCACCGGGTGTGCGAACACGCCGGTCAGCTGCGACGATGGCGTCGGATGCACCGTCGACGGCTGCGACGCCACGGTCGGCTGTACGAACGCTCCCGACGACGGCGCAGGCAATGACGGCACATCCTGCACGTTCGACACCTGCGACGTGATCGCGGGATGCATCAACTCGCCGACCTTCTGCAACGACGGCAATGCGTGCACGGCCGACAGCTGTGACGCGGTTGCCGGCTGCTCGAGCGTCCTGATCAGCTGCAACGATGGCAACGCATGTACGATTGATTCCTGCAGCGTTGCGACCGGTTGCTCGAACTTCCCGATTCCGTGCGCTCCGGGGAGCGTGTGCAATGCCGGCACAGGCGTATGCGAGACGGCGGATCTCGTCTGCATCGCAGCCGGTAGCAACGGCAGCGCCGTGTACAGCGGCTCGATGACATCCGGGCCGGAGTTCGCGGGAGGGCTGGATGCCGACGCGGCTCGCGACAGCCTGATGCCGACCATGGCGTTCGCGTCCGACGGAACAAGCGCCTTCCAGCCGGGCAGCGGTGACCAGGTGGCGTACAGCGTCGCCTTCCCCGCCGGACCCGGCTGGTACGCCTGGGCCCGCTCGTACTACCCGGGCGGCCCGCTCAACGACGCCAACTCGTTCTATTTGCGAATAGACGGCACTGCGGCGCAGAAGCTCGGTAACAACAAAGGCTTCTGGAAGACGTTCCACTGGGACGGCGACGGCAACGTCGAGAATGGTCCGACGGCAGGCCTCTTCGTCGGCTCGCTGGCTCCGGGCTTCCACAGTGTCGTCGTCGAGAAGCGCGAGGTGAAGCCGATCGCCCCGCGACTCGATGTGTTTTGTTTCAACCATAACCCGACGGTCGCGCCGACCGACGCCCAGGCCTGCGAGGCCATCGGCGGCGTCTGCGGTGCGGGCGCCGGGTCCGGGCCGCCACCCACCACCACAACCACCGCGGGCGGCGGCCCGACCACGACAGTGACGTCGACGACGATGGCGCCGGTCGGCGACATGGTCTGCTTCGCGGCTAACTCGGGCGCCATGACGGGCGCCATGACGACGAGCCTGACCTACACCGGCGGCGCGGACGCCGACCCGCTGAAGGACAGCCTGAGCGCACCGGTGCTGTTCCCCGACACCAACGCGAGCGCGTTCCAGGGAGGTAGCAACGACACGGCGACCTACGCCTTCTCGCTGCCGGATGCCGGTCCATGGCGGATGTGGGGGCGCTTCTACTACCCCGGCGCGCCCACGAACTCGGCGAACTCGTTCATGGTCAGGGTCGACGGTGGCTCGCGGGCCAGGTTCGGCAACAACCAGGGCTACTTCAGAAAGTGGCATTGGGATGGCGACGGCGCCGAGACGGGGCCAGTCACCGGCATGGCAATCTCGGCCGGCGCGGGCCACCACACGCTGGTGGTCGAGAAGCGTGAGGTGAACCCGATCGCACCGCGCCTGGACGTGATCTGCTTCACCAAAGACGCGGTCACACCGCCGAGCGATGCAGCCGCCCGCAGCGCTGCGGGGCTGCCGTAGGCGGCCTTGCGAGCTGAACGACTTGCCCTGCGGGCGGGGGATGGCCGGTGCGGCCGTCCCCCGTTCGCACGGGCGACGGCCGCGCGCTCAGAACTGCGCGCTCGGGCGCACGCGAAACGCGGCGTACCAGCGACAGACGTTCGCTAATATCGGATCCACCTCGACCTCGAAGAATTCTCCGAACGATAGCGCCGCGAATAGCGAACAGTCCGCGATGGTCGGCCGGTCGCCCATGACGAACGGTCGCGAACCGATTCGATCGTTGACCATGCTCAGGATCCTGGGCAACCGTTCCATTTCCCTGTCCGCAAGCGCAGCGTCGCCGACGACGCCGGGAAGCGGAGATCCGCGGTTATGGACGATGCGCGCGATCCTCATCAGCACACCGATATCGATCAACCGCTCGGCCTCTCGCACCCGAGCACGCTCGAGCGGGCCGCGCCCGATCATCGCAGGCTCCGGGTTGAGCTCCTCGAGATACTCGATGATCGCGAGCGACTCTGTCAGCCGCGTTCCATCGTCGAGCTCGAGCACTGGTACCGCGCCCTGTGGATTGATGGCGAGGAACTCCGGCGAGCTCTGCTGCGCGGCGAGCAAATCGACCCTCAGGACGGGAATCTCGATGTGCTTCTCGCCGAGGTACACGGCCAGCTTGCGGGGGTTCGGGGCGGGCGGAAACGTGTACAGCTTCATGTCGATTCCGTCAGGTGATTCGTCGCGTCCGGGTCGTGCAGTCACCGACTCACCGTGAGCCGAGCCGTATCATGCACTGCGAGCCGCCGGGAGGTGAGCTGCGAGGTGGCCCGCCGCGCGTCAGTCGGGGCTCAGCAGCGCCGCGAGCAGCCGGGCGTGGGCGCGGTAGACCGGTTGCTCGGCGCGCGCAAGGACTGCGTCCGTCCATCGCCCGACCCACGGCGCCAGCGCCTGGTCGATCAGCCCCCTCGCCACGCTGCGTGCCGCCGCGTCGTCGTCGTCGAGAGCCACAGCGGCCAGATGGAGGAGGAAGCCGAGGTGATCGCGCGGGACCCGCGCAAGCACACCGTCCGGCGTGACTCCGAGGGCCTCGAGCACGCGGTCGACGAGCTCGTCGACACCGGACCCTACCATCTCTTGCTCACCCGGTATCCACGCCGAAGCGCGCGGCACCGCGCCGTCGGGAAGAAGGAAGAGCGCACAGTACTCCTCGGCCGCCGCCTCGAGATCCCGGTCGCTCCACTCCCGCATGACGTCGGCGCGACAGCCCGGCTCGACTTTGTCGAGAACCTCGATGAGCCCCGGCTCGCGGAGGAGACCGAGCAGCTCTCGGTCCAGCTCGAGCAAGGAGATGCGAGCGAGCAGCGCGTACAGGGGAGCGAGCGCGCGGGAATCGTCGGCCGCCGTCAAACTCTTTGCACCCCGCAGAGGTTCTCGAACCAGTCCTGACCGCTGCAGCGACGCAAATCCACGAGCACGGCCGCTCGCTTGCGCGTGACCTTGCGGTCCACGCCGACTCGACCCCACAGAAGTTCAGAATCCATCGAGGTACGCGGATCTCACCGAACGCCGGGCGCAGCTTCTACACGCGCGACTCGTTCGCGTCAAGACGACGAACGCCTTCGGCCGTTCGCTCGTGGTCGTGCACGGCGGATCGTCGCCGGAGAAAACAGGCGCGCCTCGATGCCGAGGCCTTCAGCCCGTCTTGCGATGCTCGGAGAGTACCTGCGTACCGGCATCAACGATCGTCGCATCGATGAAGGCTTCGGTCATGCGGTAGGCGTCGTCGTCGGTGTACTGGACGGGAGGGTGCTTGCAGAAGTAGGCCGACGGCCCCTCGAGCACGCCGCCCTCGCCTCGGTCGAGGGCGAGCTTCGCGCACCGGATCGCGTCGAGGGCCACGCCGGCCGAGTTCGGGGAGTCCTCGACCGACAGCCTCAGCTCGACGTTCATCGGCACGTCGCCGAACAACCGGCCCTCCATGCGCAGGAAGCAGACCTTGTTGTCGTTCTGCCATGCGACGTAATCGCTCGGGCCCACGTGAATGTTCTCGTCGTCGAGGCGCTCGGCGGCGACCGATTGTACCGCCTCGGTCTTGGACTCCTTCTTCGAGACGAGCCGCGCATGGTTGAGCATGTTGAGAAAGTCGGTGTTGCCGCCCGTGTTGAGCTGGTAGGTCCGGTCGAGCTCGACACCACGCTTTCGGAAGAGGTCGGTGAGCACACGATGCACGATGGTCGCCCCGAGCTGAGCCTTGATGTCGTCGCCGACCAGTGGGAGCCCGCGATCGGCAAAGCGACGAGCCCACACAGGATCACTGGCGATGAAGACGGGGATGTTGTTGACGAAGGCCGTGCCCGCCTCGAGCGCGCATTCGGCGTAGAAGCGGGTGGCCTGCTCGGATCCGACCGGCAAGTAATTGACCAGCACGTCCACGCCCGCGTCCTCGAGCGTGGTGATGATCTCGTCACGGGCGGGCTCGGGCGCATCGGCGACCCGAAATGCTCGATGTTCCGGGTGCTCGCGCATGTGATCGGACACCCCGTCCAGAACGCGTCCCATCCTGACGATCACGCCTGTCGCCCGGAGGTCCGGGCAGAAGGCCACGGTGCAGTTCGGCTCGGCGAATACTGCCTCGCTGACATCCTTGCCGATCTTGCGCGCGTCGACGTCGAAGGCTGCCACCACCTCGACGTCCTCCGGACGATAGCCGCCGATCCTCTCGTGCATCAGGCCGGTATGGCTCCCGTCGCGGTAGTACTGTGTGCCCTGCACCAGGGAGCTGGCGCCGTTGCCGACGCCGACGAGTGCGATCCTGACCTTGCTCATGCCTCTGCTAGCCTCCGTTCATGAAACGCCCAGTCCGGGTTCGGTCGTGGTGATCCGACGGCGGACAACGGCGACAGCGTAGCCCCTCGACTGGAGCAACGGTCCGGTCGCACGCGGCTGCAAACCACCAGCTAGAGTCAGCCGTGTCAATCAGGAGTCGGCGCTAAGCGCGTGAGTTTACTTACAAAGTTGTCCGACAACCGCGCGCGTCGTCGGCTATGACTGGAGCAGCTCGGCGTACTCCTGCTCCCACGCGTCCTGATTGCGCTTGGCGTCCTTGAAGTAGGCGCTCATCCTTAGCAAGCGCAGGAGAACGGAAGTCGCGAACCGGCCGCGCCGGGTCATCGGGCGCTCGAAGTCGAACAGGAGAACGGCCCGCTCCTGGTCGGTCTCGTTCCACACTTCGTGATGGAAAGTGTCGTCGAAGAACAGGGCCTTGCCCTCCTCCCACACGCAGTTCACGCCGCCAACGTCCATGCGGCACTTCTCAGCCTGGTCGGGAATCTTGAGACCGAGGTGACAGCGCACCAGCCCCTTGGTCACGCCGCGATGACGCGGCACGTGCTTGCCGGGAGCGAGGATCGAGAAGAACGCTGTCTGGAGGCCGGGTACAGTCTGAAGCATGCGCGCCGTCTCCGGGCACAGGCGGCACACCGGCTCGGAGCGGTCGCCGAACCCGAACAACACAAGCGTTCGCCAGTTGTCGTCGGGCGAGATTTTCGCCTGATCCGGCGAAAGATCCTGGAAGCGCGGCAGGCTTTCGCGAAATTCGAGCATTGCGTCGAGCTCCTTGCGGATGGCCTTCCAGCCGCCCGCGAAGCCCTTTGACCAGTCGAACAGCGCCGAGTCGAACACCGGCACGTCGGCAATCGTGGACTGGCGCGCGAGATATCCGTTGACGGCACGGAACAACCGCTTGCCAAGGCGTTTCACCATGTGCCGGCGACGGCTGCGAATCCCGGCCATCTTCAGTGCGGTATCCATATCAGTAGCGACCTCGAGTACGCCCTCGGTTGGGCGCGTCGTGCGGGCGGCCTGCCACGCTTCCCCGCGCTGTCATAGCACTTTCCGTACGCACCGTCACATGGGCGTGAGCATCAGCAAGCGAGGATAGCCGCTGCCGAAGGCGTGACTCCAGACGAGAATAGCGGCCGGAAAGACCGTTCAGCCGGATTCCTCCGACCGGCCACGACCGGCCAGGAGCCGATCGTAGAGCCCGGCTGGCAGGTGCCAGCCGACGGCCACAGCCAGTGCCATCGAGCGCGGAAACGCGTAGTAGCGCCGCCGCTCGACGATCGCCCGCTCCATCAGAGCAGTGGCGTCTTCCAGCTCCATCCGTAGCGGTCGGAACTTTTTCTTCTTCTTGCCCGCGCTCGCTCCTGGCGAGCGCACCCGCACGAACCCGGGACAGATCACGCTGACGTCGACTCCCCTTCCTCGCAGGTCGACCCGCAGCGCCTCCATCATGTTGGTGAGCGCCGCCTTGGCCGCCGAGTAGGCCGCACCGCTCGGCAATCCACGGTAGGCGGCGAGACTGCTCGTCGCGACGAGGTGACCGGCGCCGCGCGCGAGCATGTCCGGCAACACGGCCTCGATGCAGTTGGCCGCGCCGACCACGTTGAGGGCGAGCGTGCGCTCGATCTGCGTGGCATCGAACCCGTCGACAAAGGTCGGGTCGCCACCTCCCGCGTTCGCCACCAGGCGCTCGATGGGTCCGAGCTCCCGCGTCGCCGTCGCAACCGCCGCATGGACCGAGCCGCGATCGGTCACATCGCACGGTATGGCCAGTGCCTTGCCGCCCGCATCCTCGATCTCACGCGCGAGGCTGTCGAGCAACTCTTCGCGGCGAGCGACCAGCGCCATCACCTCGCCGCGCGCACCGAGGCGTCGCGCGAGGCTGCGCCCGATGCCCGAGGAGGCGCCCGTGATGAAAGTGACTGCCATGTCGAACTCTCCGATGAAGAACCACACGGCTGGTAGACTGGAATCGGGT
>SPBQ01000479.1 GCA_004525875.1 Myxococcales bacterium | reverse complement strand
CTTCTCTCACCGCGGGTTCGCGAGCGTCACCCGAAGCTGTTCACGTCCGGCGAGACCGTGTTCGAGGACATGGCCGCTCAGTTCAGCATCGCCGCCGGACATATGAGCTCTCGCGACCTCACGATGCATGCCGAGGACTTCAGCCTGCACGGCCGCGCCGACCTCGGGCTCGATCGATCGATCGACGTGTCCGCGAACTTCGAGGCGTCGGAAAAGCTCACCGCGACGCTCGTCGCGGAAATCGACGCGATGAAGTACTTGAAGGGCAGCTCTGGCCGCGTCCAGATCCCGTTCCAGCTCCGTGGGTTCCTGCCCGACGTCCGACCCGAGCCCGACATGGCATTCGTACACAAAGCCCTCCAGCGAGCGCTGATCCGGGGGCTGACCGACTCCCTCCTGCGACCGAAGAAGAAGGGCCCCGGCAAGGCCGACACGCCCTGAGACTCCCACCTCAGAGCACGCGCAGGATCGTCGAGACGCTCATCCCCACGACGCACAGGGCGGCGGTCAAGTACGCCAGCGCTCTCCACGGCTGCAAATGGGCGGCGTACGCGATCGTGTGGACGATGCGCGCGATCGTGAACGTCCACATGTAGATCGCCACACCGGTGGCCGACGCTCCGGTGAGCACGTAGACGAGGCCGACGGCGAAGAACGCGGGGAGATTTTCGGCGTCGTTGCGCTGGATCCGCAGCGCGTGCGCGACGGCGGGAGCCTCGCCGTCCCCTGCGCGATCGCCCTCCTGGCCGAAGGAGGCCGCGTCCTCCGGGTTGGCGTAGGAGTGGCTGCGCTGGCGCTGGACCCCCGTGTACACCGACGAGAGAAACAGCTTGATCGCCAGGATCGACGTGCAGAGCGCGTACGTTCCCAGGCCCGGAGTGTCCAGCAGTGTGTCCATATCAACTCCCTCCTCGCAGTCGCCCCGCGGGTGCGGGATCGGCCGGCAGCGGCGATGATAGGGGCCGGATCGACGCTAGGGAAGGCGTGCGGTTTGCCGTTGGCTGCGCGCGTGAGTAGCGTCTGAATTTCGCGGTCGCGCCGCGGCCGTAAAGGGTCGACGCGGCCCCGAGCCGAGCGATGGCCGCCTCTCACGACGTAAAGACCTCTGACCGCCTCGGCCGCCC
Source organism: Myxococcales bacterium (assembly GCA_004525875.1). Next base: position 1,621 of record SPBQ01000479.1, on the reverse strand, counting down.
GCTACGAGACCTCCGGATCTCGGTCACCGATCGCTGCAACTTCCGATGCCCCTACTGCATGCCGGCGGAGATCTTCGGTGAGAAGTACGCGTTCCTTCCGCGCCCGGAGCTGCTGACGTTCGAGGAGATCGCGCGCATCGCGCGCGTGTCGGTCGAGCTGGGAGCGACCAAGCTGCGCATCACCGGCGGCGAGCCGTTGCTCCGCCGCGATCTTTCGCGCCTGGTCGAGCAGCTCGCGTCCATCGAGGGTGTCGAGGATCTCGCGCTAACGACGAACGGCACCCTCCTGGCGGAGCAGGCCGCGGCGCTTGCCGATGCCGGCCTTCGACGTGTGACGGTGAGCCTCGACAGCCTCGACGACGAAGCGTTCAAGAAGCTCAACGGACGCGAGTACTCGGTAGCGCCCGTCCTCGAGGGGCTCGAGGCGGCGGCACGCGCCGGACTCGCCCCGATCAAGATAAACTGCGTAGTCGTACGCGGCGTGAACGAGAACGGTATCGTCGATCTCGCGCGGCACTTCAAAGGGAGCGGTCACACGGTCCGGTTCATCGAGTACATGGACGTGGGGACACGCAACGCGTGGGCGCCGGACGAGGTCATGCGAGCCGCCGAGATCGTCGAGCGGATCTCCGCGAGCCTGCCGATCGAACCGGTCGACCCGGCCTATCGCGGAGAGGTCGCGCGCCGGTACCGGTACAGAGGCGGCGGCGGAGAGGTCGGCGTGATCTCCTCGATCAGCGCACCGTTCTGCGGCGACTGCACACGAGCTCGTCTGTCGAGCGACGGACGCCTGCTCACCTGCCTGTTCGCCGCGACCGGGCGCGATCTCAAGACCCCGCTTCGCGACGGCGCCGACGACGACACGCTACGCGACCTCATCAGCGGCGTGTGGCGAGCCCGGACCGATCGCTACTCCGAGGAGCGGACCGCACGAGATCGGCCTGCGGATCCGCACTCTGGCAAGATCGAGATGTACGAGATCGGTGGCTGATCGAGGTGCTCGTTCGAGTACCGCTTGATGCAGCCGCCACCGCCACTAGTATGAGGACCGTGAGATTTGCGCGATCCATCGTGAGGCCTCGTCGTCCGCGCCCGCGCGCCGGAATCACTGCCAAGAGTTTGGCCGTGTCCGCAATGACGATCGCGGTGGTAGGCAGCATCTCGGCTGGGCCCGCGAGCGCAACACGCGCCGACCTCACTGCCTTCCTCGAGCGCGCCGGAAAGATGGCGACGCATAGCAGCACAGTGCGCGCAGATATGACGATCGAGCTGCCCGACGGCACGAAGGATACCGCCGTCGTGATCGTCGCACCCGAGACCAAACAGTCATTCGTGGCGTTCCGTTCGACCGGATGGCGCGCACTGATGCCGCTGGGCTGGGGCACGGGGCGCGTCGTGAAGTCGACCGGCGACAAGCCGGTCGACTACGGGGTCGACGAACCGCTCGCCGGGACCGACCTGCGCGCGATCGAGTTCTTTCCGTTCTGGGACGGCGACCTGTCCACCGCTTTCATCTCTGACTCCAGCCGCGACGAGAAGACGGTGACGCTTTACGCCTCGGATGACGTACCGTACATCCTGTTCGTCATCACGGTCGACAAGACGACCCTGGTCCCGCTGT
>SPBQ01000537.1 GCA_004525875.1 Myxococcales bacterium | reverse complement strand
GTACAAGGAAGCTGGCCCGTTGGCGTGCGGGTGCCGGAGGCCTCGGTGACGATCGACCTGGAAGAATTCGAGTCACGGCTCGGCGTGCGCACGCTCCGCGCCGATGACTACGACATGCTCATCGAGCTCGAGAAGAAGTGCTTTCCCGACATGGAGAGCTGGAGACGCGATCAGTTCGACAGCCAGCTCGCCCATTTTTCCGACGGTCAGATATGCGTCGAGCTCGACGGCCTCATCGTGGCGTCCTCGAGCTGCCTGATTGTGGACTTCGACGACTACGAGAACTGGCAGGGATGGCAGGAGATCGCCGACGACGGCTACATCCGTAACCACGATCCCGAGGGCGACACGATGTACGGCATCGAGATCATGGTCGACCCGGAGTACCGCGGCTACCGCCTGTCGCGACGCCTCTACGACGCACGCAAGGACCTCGCCCGCCGACTCAACCTGCGACGCCTTATTGTCGGCGGCCGCATCCCTGGCTACGGCCGCCACGCCGAGACGATGAGCGCGCGGGAGTACGTAGACCAGGTGATGTCCAAGCGTCTGTTCGATCCGGTGCTGACCCCGCAGCTTGCCAACGGCCTGGCACTGCAGGGACTGATCCCCGACTACCTGCCGGGCGACGACCAATCGAAGGGCTATGCGACGTTCCTCGAGTGGCGCAATCTGGACTTTCGGGCCGAGCCGCACGCGCGCCTGCGGATGATCGCTCCGGTTCGTATCTCGCTCGTGCAGTATCTGATGCAGCGCATCAGCTCGTTCGAGCAGTTCGAAAAACAGTGCGAGTTCTATGTGGACACGGCCGGCGATTACCAGTCCGATTTCGTGCTGCTGCCGGAGCGGTTCACGACCCAGCTCCTGTCGCTCGTAGACGAGAGCCAGCCCGGTATCGCCGCGCGCAAGCTGGCCGGTTACACACCACAGTACCTCGAGCTGATGACCGACCTGGCGATGCGCTACAACGTCAACGTCATCGGTGGATCGACGTTCGTGGTGGAGGAGGGCCACCTGTTCAACGTGGCGTTCTTGTTCAGGCGTGACGGTACCATCGACAAACAGTACAAGCTCCACGTCACGCCCAACGAGCGACGTTGGTGGGGAGTGGAGCCAGGCGATCGACTCTCGGTGTTCGACACCGATCGTGGCCGAATCGCCGTGCTGATCTGCTACGACGTGGAGTTCCCCGAGATCGCTAGAATGGCCGCGGCCCAGGGGGCAACGATCCTCTTCGTGCCGTTCAACACCAACGACCGTCACGGCTACCTGCGCGTGCGCAGCTGTGCGCAGGCGCGCGCAATCGAGAACCAGGTCTACGTTGCGATCGCGGGCTGCGCGGGCGCCCTGCCCTTCGTCGAGAACGCCGACATCCACTACTCGCAGTGCGGGATCTTCACGCCGTCCGACGTCGGCTTCGCGCGCGACGCCGTCGCCGCCGAGAGCACGCCGAACATCGAGACGGTGCTCACCGACGACGTCGACGTCGAGCTGCTGCGTCGCAACCGACACTCGGGCACGGTGCGCCCGTGGACGGATCGGCGCACCGACCTGTACTCGGTACGCTACCAAGGCCCCAACGGCGACCCGCGAGACGCCTGAGCCGCGTGGCGGGCTCCGCGCCCTTCGCCGGTCCGCGCGGACGCCGGTTCGCGCTCGCACTGCTCTACCTGAGTGAGGGCGCGCCGATCGGATACCTCTGGTGGGCGCTCCCGACCAAGCTACGCGCCGCTGGGCTGCCGGTTGAACAGGTGGCGGCGCTGTCGGCGATCCTGACCATTCCCTGGACGTTCAAGTTCTTGTGGGCGCCGCTGGTCGACGTCTTCCGCTCCCGCCGCCACGGGGTCAAGCCGTGGATCGTCGGTGCGCAAGCGCTGATGGCGGCGACCATCGCGCCGCTGGCCTTCCTCGATCTCATCGCCGATTACGACGTGATCGTCGCCATGCTGCTGGCGCACGCGTTCTTCGCCGCGACGCAGGACGCAGCCATCGACGCGCTGGCCGTGCGCACGGTGTCAGCGTCCGAGCGCGGCCAGGCAACCGGGTGGATGCAGACCGGGATGCTGACGGGACGGGCCGTGTTCGGCGGAGCGTCCCTCGTGCTCGAGCGGACGATCGGGGCCGCAGGCGTCGTTGCGATGCTGGTGGCTACGATTCTGTGCACGTCGGGCGTCGTTCTTATGCTCGACGACAGCGGCCCGCAG
>SPBQ01000291.1 GCA_004525875.1 Myxococcales bacterium | reverse complement strand
CCTCCGGCAGCGTCACGGAAGTGAGCCGCAGCTCGACCGAGCTCTCCTCGAGCCCGCGTTTCAGCGGGCGTTTGGCGGGGTTCATGGATGCGACGGCGTCCGGGTTGACCGACGCCGACGTGGCCTTGTCGACGAAGGAAAATAAAGAGAAGCTGTCGAGGGTGTCTCCGTCGCCCGAGGGGATCGTCGCGGCGGCTTCGAGCGTACGGATGCGGCTGGCGAGGGCTTGCATGGCATCGATGTCCCTGGCCAGGGTTTCGATACGACGGCGGGTCCGCTCGCGATTCTCCATGAAGGGCTCCACGACGAACAGGTAGACGCCGGCGATGACGGCGACAGCGCCGAAGAGCGTGACCAGCCGTCGCTCGCGCGCGCTCAGACGAGCGAGCGACGCGGACACCGTGTGCCACATCTGTGCGAGAATCGACATGATGGCCGCTCAGGCGCTACTCGAGTCCGAGCCGATTCGGAAGCGGAGCTCGAACACGACGCCGACTCCGCCGGGAGCGGTCCGAACGTCACTCACGGCGACATCGCTGAAATCGGTCTCGGCGTCGAGCAGCTGCTGTAGTCGGGTCACCGTCTCGAAGGTTGCGCCCTGGCCGCGCAGGCGGACGTTGGGCGGGTCGTAGTTGTAGGATTCGAACTCGACCTCGATGTCGGCGGGCACGACGCTCGACATCTTCGAGAGCACCGTCAGCGGGGACGTGCGCACCTGGCCGCCGGCGCTCTCCGCATTGCGGTTCTCCAGCTCGCTGACGCGAAGCTCCAGCTTGACGCGCTGGCCGGGGCCGGAGGCGGGACCCGATACGACGGAGCCGTAGACGCTGTCGGCGTGTCGCTGCAATCGTCCCGCCTGCATGCCGAGATGGGCCTGGTCGAGCCCGAGCGCGCTCAATCCGAGCAGGCTCGCGGCCGCGGCCCACGGGCCGAGCCGCCTGGCCGTGTCCCCGAGCTCGGCCGCCGCCGGCTCGCCGTCGTGGCCAGCGACCGGGAAGTCGATGGTCGGGGCCGCCAGGTTGCCGGACATGGCGAGCACGAGGCCCAGTGGCGCGGCCAGGCCACGCCAGCCGGGCGCGGCCGCCGGCTCGAGCTCCACTGGTGGGTCGAACGGGAGGTGCTCGACGGACAGGCCGGCCAGACTCTCGGCGAGCGTGCCGACCACGTCGCTGGCGCGGCTGCCGCCGGCCACGATGCGGTCGGGAAGGCGTTCGATGGTGCGCAGCGACCAGCCGACGTTGCGCACGAAGACGTCGTCGTCGGTGCGGCGCACGACGCGCAGCGGTGAGCTCTCCCTGTTCGAACGCGCCGACGACCGCGGCCTCTTCGCCGAGATCGACGGCCACGAAGTCCGCTTCCCGGCCGACGGCGCGCAGGTAGACTTCGAGGATCGCACTGGGCGCCCACACCAGCCGCTCGGGTGTCACACCGTCGGCGGCCAGAGTCTCGAGCTGCTCGTCCACGGTGGAGCGCAGGGTCATGGCGGCCAGGACACGGCCCCGGCTCTTGCCGCCCGCGGGCCCGTACGCGACATGACAGTCGTCAAGGGAGAGCGGTACGTGCTCCTCGAGCGCCGGACCGACGGCCTGCCCGAGTCGCTTGCGATCGTGAAACGGAAAGTCGAGAAAACGGTGGACTGCAGACTCGGCTGCAATGCTGGCGATCACGTGATCCCATTCGCGCTCGGCGGCGAGCTCCGCAATCACCGGGCTGCTGGCCGCGGTGCGCCCGAGCGCGGTGACGCGCAGCGAGCGCAGCGTCGACACCGCGACTGCGAACGCGACCTGGCCGCCGGCCGCGTGTACGGCGAGAATGTGGCTGGCCATGGTTAGGGTGTGCCTCCGCTTCCGCTCTGCAGGGCGAAGCTGGCCAGCTCGGCGATATTGGTTGCTTCCGACATGTCGACGCCGCCGATGTTCGGGCCCCGGCGGGGCATGTAATACACTACATGGAATCCGGTGTCGCCGCGCGTGAGCAGGGCCTCGGCCGACTGGTAGACGTCGCCCACGTGTCCGGTCGCGCGTACGCGAAACCAGTCGCTGGTGAAGTGGATCCACTCCTTCGTCAGTGTCGCGGGCAGGTCCGGCACCCGCTCGCGCAGGTCGGTCAGGCTGCGGAACGGAGCGACGCAGCGCTCGCTCTCGATGCGGGGGATGTACGGCTCGAGGGAGCCCTCGTCGAAGGCGCGCAATACCTCGACCGGCGCGGTGTTGATGTTGAACGTATCGACGGCCTCGGGGTCGAGGGTGTTGACCAGTCGTCTCAGGCCGACCAGATCGGTCGGGTTCATGCCGAGCACCAGCGCGAGCTCGCGCAGCGATGCCATCGGGGCGTTGCGCGGTTCGTACGCGAGCTCCTGCGCGTAGTACTCCGGCGCCTCTGCGCCCACGCCGTAGGCGTAGAGGCTGCGGTTGTCATCGACCCAGTCGACGATCGCGCCGGTGCGCTGCGGGTCGAGGTCGGCCACGAGCAGTAGCCGCTCGAACAGCCGGAACGTCTCGCCGCGGATGCCGCCCTGGCCGGCGGTGGCGAGACGATTGAGGTTGTAGCGCCCACTCTCGTCCTCGATCCGGATGGCCAGGCCGCCGTCGCCGGTGTCGATCTCGCATGAGGTGTCGGTTGCGGAGGGACAGCTAGGAAAACCATCGTTGCGGCACAAGCGGGCCCACATGTCTGTGAGCCCGGTGGGAATCACGACCGGCTCGTCCCCCCCTCCGCCGGTGAGCTCCCGCTGGAGGCGCTTGAGCTGCCGCTCGTAGAACAGCAGCGTGCTCGCGATGTCGACGCCCGAGCGCGCGAGCATGTGGGCCTTGCGTGCCTGGGCCCAGTGCGTCGTGCGCCGGTACTCGACCTGGGTGGCGTAGGTGAACTCCATCACCGTGATCGTCAGGAGGGCGACGGCCGCGATGACGACCAGTAGCGCCGCGCCGCCCTCTTGCCGATGACGGTCAGCCTCCATCGGTGCTCACCGCGAGCGCTATGCCCGAAACGAACGTCAACGGATCGTCGTCCAGCGTGGCGATCGTCACACGAGTTTCGACCATGCGCGGCGCACGGCCGGCGTTGGTCTGGCCGCGCTGTGAATCCCAGCTTTCCCACCAGCTCACGCCGTCGAAGAAGCGAAGCTCCACGGTCTCGATGTGGTGCGCGACGACGGCCCTTGATGCTTTCTCGAGCTCCTCCAGACGCGCCGGCCGGAAGTCGTAGCGGACCAGATCCAGGCCGTAAACGTCCCCGTCATCGTCCTGCGGCTCCTCGAGCCGATAGACGACACGGGCCTGGTCGACCTGCTCCCGTCGCCCTTCGATGATGAAGCCCGGTGCCTCCAGCGGAGTCGTCCCGAGCGATGTAACGGTGGTGACGTCGAGCAACGGTATCTCGTCGTCGGTCGTCTCTCGCTCGACCCGGCCTGCGGAGATGAAGCGGTGCTCGCCGACGGGGTAGGTGTGCGCGGAGAACGCGGCCTCGATGTCGCGCTCCAGCCACGAGACTGAAGAGCGCGCTAGCGAGTATACCGCCGCGCGCTCCCCGACGTAGCGACGCGTGCCCGCGGTGCGACTGAACGTGCCGTACAGGAGCGAGGCGATGATCGCGAAGATCGCCATCGCGACGAGCATCTCGAGCAGCGAGACGCCACCCTCGGCCGCGTACGAGGGAGTGCGCGAACCACGCGTCATGGGGCGGCTCCCGGCAAGTTACCGCGGCGGACGAAGACCAGGTCGGCGAGGTCCTCGCGCTCCTCGGTCCCTACTACCACGCGTACACGCAGGAACAGTGCGCCCAGCGGGTCGACCTCGCGACGCCAGGCGAAGCGGCCGGCGAGATCGCCGCCGTACACGTCGGCGCCGACGAAGCTCAGGCGTGAGGCCTCGTCGCTGAAGCGGCCGCTCTCGATGCCCACGACCGGCGGCGCTTCGTGAGCCTGGATCTCGGCCGCGACTCTGGAAGCGAGCATGGCCGCCACCGTCAGGTCCTGAGCTTCGGCTGCCAGTCGCAGGTTGCGGGCGTGCAGGCCGAGCATACTCACCAGGGCCACGCCGAGGATGGTGACGGCGACGAGGAGCTCGAGCAGGGTCAGTCCCGAGGCCGCGCGCCTGAGCGGCCTCATGAGCGATCTTCCGCTTCGGTGATCTCGACGCGGCCGGTGAGCCCGTCGACACCGAGCTCGACGAGTCGTCCGCTCTCGCCGGCGAGCGTGATCGTGACGTCCTCCAGCGCGTTCTCCGGCAGGAAGTAAATCTCAGCGGCGCCGCTGGTGTGGACCGCGT
>SPBQ01000120.1 GCA_004525875.1 Myxococcales bacterium | reverse complement strand
GAGAGCTTCGCCCCAGCGTTGCTCGGTGGCTCTCTCGATCCCGAGCGATCGCTGTTCGCGTTCGGCGCACGCGCAAACCACCCGTTCGCCGTCTCGCGCGGTCGATGGAAGCTCATCCACACGGCGGCCGGCAGGCCGCCCTCGGCGCTGGCCGAAGCAAGCGCGCACGGCTTCGATACGCCGGAGCGGGTCGAGCTCTACGACCTCACGGCCGATCCCGGCGAGACGCGAAACCTCGCCGCCGTACACACCGATCAGGCGGGCGACATGCTCGGCGAGCTGGTCGGCTTCGAGATCAAGCTGCAGATGAACCTCCCCCAGATCGGCCTTCGGGCGGCACACGCCGACAAACCGGAGGACGCGGCCCGCTAGCCGGGGATTCCCGAGCCGGTGACGATGGGCGTGTTCGTCCACCCGGCACCCGGTACGCGGTAAAAGCCACCGGCCGCCAGCGCCCCGCCGTCGAGGTGGATCGTCGTCCCGGTGACCCACTGCGACAGCGACGAGGCCAGGAACACGGCGCAGCCGGCTGCGTCGTCGGGCCGGCCGAAGCGGCCGAGCGGGATCCAGTACGGCTCGAGGTCGCGGTGCTCCGGCGCCACCCCACGGCTCGGCTGCACCTGCAACGTCTCGGTGGTCTCGGGCGCGATCGCGTTGACGCGAATCGTCTCCGGCCCGAGCTCCAGCGCCAGGCTGCGCGTGAATCCGGTGATCGCGGCGTTGAACGCGGAGTACACGGCGCAGCCGGGGATGCCGCGGAACGCCTCGATTGTCGACATGTTGATGATGCTGCCGCCACGCGCGGCGTCGATCATACCCGGAACGAACGCGCGCGTGCACAGGAAGACGTGCTCGAGGTTGATCCGATAGAGCTCGAGCCAGTCCTCGCTCGAGCTATCGACGAAGCGTCCGGCACGGAGAAAGTGCCCGACGTTGTTCACGAGAATGTCGACGTGGTCGAAGCGATCGAATGTCTCGCACGCGAGCCTCTCGACGTCGGCCGGCTCGCGAACGTCGACGACCACATCGAGCGCCTCACCGCCGCCCGACTCGATCGCCGCGCGCGTCTCGGCGGCGCGCCCCGCGTCGGACTCCGCCAGCACGACGCTCGCGCCGTGGGCCGCGAACGCCTCTGCGATGCCACGTCCGATGCCCCCACCGCCCCCGGTGACGACGGCGGCCTTCCCTTCCAGTGATACGGCGTTGCGATCGAGCATGTTCTGCCTCCTTCCGAGCTGGAAGCCATCGCACACCGAACGCTGCCTTGCGGCAAGGATAGCGAGTGAGCGCCGCCGGTTGCCACCACGGGCGCGGGCGCCTAGACTTCGCGCTCTGGAGCACGCGGCGGCGGATCGTGAGCAACCCACTCGACTTCAGCGGTAAGGTCGCGATCGTGACCGGCGGCGGCCGGGGCGTCGGCCGAGGCATCACGCGGCGGTTCCTCGAGGCCGGCGCCGATGTCGTGGTCTGCGGACGCAGTGAGCCCGACGAGCTCCCGGCCGCCGGTTCGCGCACAGCCTGGTTCCAGGCCGCCGACGTGCGCGACCCAGCGCAAGTGGACGCGGTCGTCAAGGCAGCGGTCGATCGTCATGGACGCCTCGACGTGCTCGTCAATAACGCCGGTGGCGCCCCCTTCGCCGAGGCCGCCACGGCGTCGCCGCGCTTCTCGGAGAAGATCATTCAGCTCAATCTGATCGCACCGCTGGTATTCGCCCAGCGAGCCAACGCCGTCATGCAAGCTCAGGATTCGGGCGGCGTCATCATCAACATCGCCAGCGTGAGCGCCATCCGTTCTTCACCCGGAACGGCCGCGTACGGCGCGGCCAAGGCCGGGCTACTGAGCCTGACACAGAGCCTCGCCGTCGAATGGGCCCCGAAGGTTCGCGTAACCGCGATCACGGCCGGCATGGTCAAGACCGAGCTGGCGCACCTGCACTACGGCGACGAGAAAGGCATCGCCTCGGTCGCGCGCACGGTACCGCTGGGCCGCCTGGCTGAGCCCGAGGATGTGGGCGACACCTGCCTGTACCTGGCCTCTCCGCTGGCCAGCTACGTCAGCGGCGCGAGCGTGCTGTTGCACGGCGGCGGCGAACGGCCCGCCTTCCTCGACGCCGCTCGCAACGATTCGGCCGACGACAAGAAAGACTGATCGACAGGAGACGAATCGAGATGGCAACGGTGTTCGGATCGCCGATGGAGCTCGCCGACAAGGTCGGACAGCATCTCGGCTACAGCGACTGGCTCAAGATCAGCCAGGATCGCATCAACTTGTTCGCGGACGCCACCGGTGACCACCAGTGGATCCACGTCGACCCCGAGCGCGCCAAGGATGGCCCGTTCGGGGCCACGATCGCGCACGGCTACCTGACGCTCTCGCTCGTCAACTACTTCCTGCCCCAGATCGTTCGCGTCGAGAATATCTCGATGGGCGTGAACTACGGCTGCGAGAAGGTTCGCTTCCCCGCACCGGTGCCGGTGCGCTCGAAGGTCCGCGGTGGCGGAGATCTCGTGAGCGTCGAGGAAGTGAAGGGCGGTTACCAGGCCGTCGTGCGCGTCACGGTCGAGGTCGCGGGTAACCACCGGCCTGCCTGCGTTGCCGACACGATCAGCCGATTCTATCCCAAGTAGGCCTGCGGGCCCCTGCTCGCGTCGCAACGGAGTCAGGCCGCAGCGGAGAGAGCCACTGATTCGGGCCGCCCGCGCGACCTAGCGCGCCTGCCCCGGCTCAACCCAGCGGGTTGCTCGCGTACAGCACCGAGCGCACCAGTGCCTCCTCGCGATAGTGCATGATGGCCTGGTACGCATCCGACGTGACCATGTCGATGAATGCCTGCCGGGTCGGATATTCCACCAGCGCGATCAGATCCCAGTCCTCGGCGCCGATCATGAGCTCGTCGGCCGCCCCGCGGTAGTTGATCTTTCCGCCGACCTTCTCGAGCAGGGGCGCTACGGCCTCGCCGTACGTCATGTAGCTTTCGAGACCGCCGTCGGGCTTGAACTTCAGAAGATTCAACATCACGATCGGGCCCTGCCCGCCCTTGGCCGCGAACGCCGCGAAGGCCTCCTGGTTGATCTCCTCTTCAGCTGAGGATCGAGTCGAGTCGTCTGCCATGAAACTCTCCTATGTGGCCGCCTCGACTCAGCGGCCTCCCGAGATCAGCGACCGGACCGAGTACCAGTCCTCGGGCACCGCCGAGGGGTGATCGAAGCCGAGGTCGAGATACCACCCGGGCTCGTCCTGGTAGGCGAGACCGGGAATCGCGACGCGCGTGCTGTGCTGAAGCTGGATGTCGATCACGGAGTAAGCGTAGGCGAACATACGCGATTCCGGATACTCGAAATCCACCTTCGGGTTGGGGCGATTCGACACACGGAAGCTCAGGATAACCGTCTTCCACAGCTCACCACCCGGATCGTACAGATCGGAATACGGGATGATGTTGGCTTCCTTGTCCACATAAATGATCCGCTTGGAGAACGCGTAGTTCGGCCACTTCGGCTTACCCTCGACGATATAGACCGACGGGCGCATCTCCCAGGGCTCGCAGAACGTCATGCCGCCGTCGTCCTTGCACGGCTGGGGCGGGAGCCGCTTGCCGTGAAGTGATGCGAGCAACGGCTTCTCGCCGAGCAGCTTCCACTCGAACCACGGGATCTGGCCGGCGTAGCCGCCGTAGCTATCGACGTCGATATCCTGGCCGAACAGCGCATCGCTGCGCTGGGTCGTGGACATGCGGCGCACGCGCCGGACGAACGGGAGATACAGCCACGTGTCGTCGTGCCGCGCCTGATCGAGGAAGCGAAAGCTCACGCCACCGACGCCCTTCAGATCGAACGGCTCGATGAGCGGGTACAGGCCGGCCTTGTAAAAGACCTCGTCCTTGTTGGGCTCGATCGAGGGCTTGGGGTCGTTGCGCAATCGGCCCTGGAAGCGCAGCACGCGGAACCATTCAGGAATGAAGTGTCGCTCGACCTGGTACTTCGCGTTGCCCTGGGCGTCGCGGTAGAGCGCGCCGGTGTCGGCGTCCATGAGATTCAAGTCCAGCGTCTCCGTGAAGTAGTGCGTGCGCTGGAAGTTGTACATGATCTTGGTGGCGGCTTTCGGATCGCTCGGATCGATGTCCGGGAACGGAAGACCCGACACCCAGTTCAGCAGCTCGTTGTCCTCGCCGAGCTTGACCTGAGCGGAGTATTTCTCGGTGGCGGCCTGGTAGTCGTCGGGGACGGTGATCCGCTCGTAGGGAACGATCTCCATCTCCATGCCGTTCTCGACGCACCACCCGACGCCCTCCGGCGCGAGATCGTCGAGCTTCTGCATGTTCTTGCGGTTGATGATGTCGCCGGGCGCGACGTCGGCCCAGGCCGCGAAGGGCGTGAAGGCCACCAGCATGAATGCGACGAGGACAAGCAACCGAACGGTGATCTTCGAGCTGATACCAGTCGGCTGCGCGGCCGCCGGCGAGGCGTCGGACATCATCATTGCGGGCAACCTCCGGATCGGGAGCGGTAAGGTCGCCGTCCTGCGCGACCTCGCCCCGGGGGCGCGATCATACGCGGAACCCGACCGGTAACGCCACACCGGGCGCTTGCACTCGTCACGGTCGGCTGCGAAAACGCCGTTCCGATGGCAACAGAACAACAGGCATCGACTATTCTAGAAAATCTGTCCGCCGGCGTTCTCACGATCACGTTCAACCGACCACGACAGAAGAACGCGTTCAACTCCACGATGTGGCGCGAGGCCACCGAGGCGTTCGAACGAGCGCTGGACGACGACGCGGTACGGGCCATCGTCGTCACGGGCGCCGGAGGCGCCTTCTCCGCCGGACAGGACCTGGCCGAGATGAACGCATTGAGCCCGACCGACGATGCCGGCGGGAGCCAGCCCGGAGAGCCGCAGCAGTCGGGAAACGACAACGGATTCTCGCGTTTCCTGGACGCGCTCTGCCGCTTCGACAAGCCGCTGGTAGCGGCCGTCGAAGGCGTGGGCGTGGGCATCGGGATCACGCTGCTGCTGCACTGCGATTACGTCTACATCGCGCGCGGTGCTCGGCTTCGCGCGCCCTTCGTGACGCTCGGCGTGGTTCCCGAAGCCGCCAGCAGCTATCTGTTTGCGGCCATCATCGGTTACCGCAACGCCGTCGATCTGCTCTTCGAGTCGGACTTCATCGATGGCGAGCGTGCCGTCGAGCTGGGCATCGGCACACACCTGTGCGACCGGGAGGCGCTCATGGATGCCGCACGCGCACGCGCTGAGCATCTCGCGGCCAAGCCGCTCGGCTCGCTGCGCCGCACCAAACAGCTCTTGCTCGCCACGCGCAGCGAGCAGGTCGCCGCCGCACGCAGGCGCGAGGACGCGGCGTTCGTGGACCGTATCGGGTCGCCCGAGAACATCGAGGCGATCACCGCCTTCTTCGAGAAGCGCCGGCCGGACTTCTCGAACGTGTCATCGAAAGACCGAGAGTCCTAGACAAGGATGTCGGCTAGCGGCGGCTAGAGATCCTGCCTCGTCGAGGGCACGCAGAGCCGATCGGGCTTGGTAGCCCTCAGGATCTCGCTACCGAACGGGTTCGTCGCGAACACATCGGCACCGGAGAACTTCGGCTGGCGAGGGTCCGTCTTCGCGTCCTTGATCCTGTAACACTCCAGATGCCCCGCAGGGTCGATGACTCCCTCGCCTTCCCGGTCCACCGGATTGCAGATCTCCGCCGGCTTGAGCGCGACGGTCTCCTTGTTCTCGAACCCATCAACGAGCGTCACTGTCCGGGGTTCGAACTTCGTGCCCCCCTTGGAAGGCTTGGCCTTGTAGCACTTGAAATGATCGAGAACGCCTGAGGCCGGCGCCTCCGGTGCGAAGGACCCGCCGGTCGCCGCAGGGACACGCAGAGCGGTCGGCTTCAGAACGTCGAGATCCTCCGTGCCGAATGGGTTCATCATCTGCACCGAACGGCGTACGAACCTCAGCTGTGCGGGATCGGTCTTCGCGTCCTTGATCTTGTAGCAGACCAGATGCGCCTCCGGGATGCTGATACCCTCGCCGTTCTTGTCGGCGGGATTGCCGACCCGCTCCGGCTTCGCGACCAGCGTCATCTTGTCCTCGAACTCATCGAGCAGTGACACCTCGCGCGCGCTGAACTTCACGGAACCGTTGGCCGATCTAGCCTTGTAGAGCTTGAAATGATCGAGCGCGCACTCGGTCGCGTCGGAAGTGCAGACGCCCGCGCTGCAGCTCTCCGTCGTGCACGACACACCGTCCTCGCAGGGAGTACCGGTCTCGGGCGTGCAGCTCGACGGCTCCGACGCATCGCAGGAATGACACGGCTCGACCTGGCACAGGATGCTGCAACCATCGCCGCCGACCGTGTTGTCATCGTCACACTGCTCGCCGCCGTCGACCGCGCCGTTGCCGCACAGTAAGCGCCACCCGATGTCGGCGAGCAGCTCTTCGGTAACGAGGAACGTCTCGTCGCCGGTCGCGAACGGCTCCATGAGCTCGTCGGCCGATCCGGACGCCACCGCCGTGTCGAAGTGCGATACCGACGAGCCTGGCTGCACGGGATCGGGCGCATACATCCGCACCTTTGCGCCGACCGTGCCAGAGGTGAGAACGCCGGAGGCGGCCGTCACCAGCTCACCGGACCAGAGCAGATCGCCCGGATCGACGGCCGACACCGCACGCTCGCCGTTCGTCATCTGGTCCCACGTGAGGTCCGTGCTGCCGTCCTCGAGGAAGCGGGAGAAGACGTCGAGCAGCCCCATCAAGGGTCGCCCCGTGCTCGGATTCACGAACGAGCTGAAACCGACTCCGTGCGCGATCTCGTGGAGCACCACGCGGTAGAACGAGATCGTGCCGGCCGGTGCCGGATCGCTGTTCGTCGAATAGTACCAGTTCGTGCCGCTCAGGCAGGCGTCGTTGTCGTCGAGATCCGCGTTGAAGATCGCGCTCACGTCGCTATCGGCGGGCGCGAGGTCGGTGTTGGCGAGCTTGTTGGCCAGCGCCTGGTGATACCATGTCGCGGGGAAGTCGGGAGCGGCGCCGCCGGGCGCCGGTGACCAG
>SPBQ01000260.1 GCA_004525875.1 Myxococcales bacterium | reverse complement strand
GTAAGGATGGCAGCACGCCCGACCCACGGCTGGTGATCGCTGCCGATGGCGGCATCGCCGATGTCGTGGTGACGGTCGAGGTCGAGGGTGCGGCGCCGAGCGAGGTCGCGAACCGGGCCGTGATCACGCAGCAGGGCTGCATGTTCCGGCCGCACGTATCCATCGTGGTGCCCGGCCAGGAACTCGAGGTTCGTAACGACGACCCGGTGCTCCACAACTTCCGTACCATCGCCGCCCACAATCGGCGCATCAATCGCGCCCAGGTGAAGGGGACGTCCGACGTCTTCCGGTTCGAAACGCCCGAGATCGTCCGCGTCGAGTGCGACGTACATTACTGGATGAGTGCCGTGGTGGTCGTGGCCGAGCACGCGTTCGTCGCACTGACCGACGCGAACGGAGGCTTCTCGCTCGAAGGCCTCGAGCCGGGGCGGTACCCGGTTCGGCTCTGGCACCAGACGCTCGGCGAGCGTCGGACCGAGGTCGACATCACCGCCGACGGCGGCCGGCTCGAGGTGATCTGGCCAGCTGCTCCGCAGCCGTAGCGCGAGCAAGCCGAGTCTAGTCGACCGTGATCGGGTGCTCGGAGATCCAGCCCGCGGTGTGGTTGGCCTCCTCCATTGCGCGCAACGTGGTGCTCTGTTTCAGCCGGATCGTGTAGGTCACCTTCGGCTGGCTGAACACCGGGTGCAGGTAGGTCCGTGAGATCTCCACGTCGCCGTTGTAGAGCGCGATGTAGCGGACGAAGTGTGTGTCCATCGACGGATGGACGGCGTCCTTGCCGATTGCGATCGTCACGTCGAACCATTCACCGGCTTTCACTTTGTCCGGCGCCGTGATCTTCGGCGTGTGCTTGGGATCGTGTGCGGTCTTGTTCTTGTCGAACGCTGGGGTGATCTCGGGCACCGGGTCCTCGCCGTGGCTGTCGGCCAGTACCGTGATCGGGCCGACCGCGGTAATCGCGAGCGTCAGTGCCACTAGGCTGCAGACGAAAATTATGGACGACGAGACGCGGGCGCTTCGGACTGTCACGGGCTTGTACCTCCAGGTGTAGACGGGTTCGGGTTCAGGGCGCGACGGACGCGCTCGGGAGCGGACGTTAGCGGATCGGGGGCCGGATGACCAGCGTCGCCGGCCGTCGCGCGCGTTCGTTCGTGTGACCCGAGATGGGCCTGGTGTATGCTGAACGGCTGTGGATCTTCCGGGCACCTTCAATCTGATAAGTGACTTCACGTTGCAGGGAGACCAGCCCGAGGCGGTGGAGGGGCTCACGGCCGGCCTGGGAGCGGGCGACCGGCATCAGGTCCTGCTGGGCGTGACCGGCTCGGGCAAGACGTTCACGATGGCGAACGTGATTGCGCGGCTCAACCGGCCGGCACTCGTGCTGGCGCCGAACAAGACGCTCGCGGCCCAGCTCTACAACGAGTTCAAGCTGCTGTTCCCCGGCAACGCGGTCCGCTATTTCGTCTCGTATTACGATTATTACCAGCCCGAGGCCTACCTCCCTAGCAGCGACACCTACATCGAGAAAGACGCCTCGATCAACGACGAGATCGACAAGCTCAGGCACTCGGCCACGCGCGCGCTACTCGAGCGCAACGATGTGCTGATCGTCGCATCGGTGTCCTGTATCTACGGGCTGGTCTCCCCCGAAGAGTACTTCGACATGTTGCTGTTCCTCGAGCAGGGAATGCGCATCGACCGTGACGAGGTTCTCAAGAAGTTGGTGTCGATCCAGTACAAGCGAAGCGACGCCGACTTCCATCGCGGGACGTTCCGTGTGCGCGGTGACGTTGTCGAGATCTTTCCGGTCTACGAGGACGCGCGAGCGGTGCGTGTGGAGTTCTTCGACGATGAGGTCGAGTCCATTCGCGAGATCGATCCGCTGCGCGGGACGGTCGTGCGCGGCATCGAGCGGCTTTGCATCTACCCGGCCAGCCACTACGTGACGTCCGCCGCGCGCATGGAGCAGGCGATCGAGGGAATCCGACAAGAGCTGGGCGATCGTCTGGCCGAGTTGCGTCTGACGGGCCGGCTGCTCGAGGCGCAGCGACTCGAGCAGCGAGTTCTCTATGACATCGAGCTGCTCTCGGAGATGGGGGTGTGCGCCGGCGTCGAGAACTACTCCCGTCACCTCACCTGGCGCAAGCCGGGCGAGACGCCGCCGACATTGCTCCACTACTTCCGCGACGATTTCCTGACGTTCATCGACGAGAGTCACGTGACGGTTTCTCAGGTAGGCGGCATGTATGGGGGGGACCGGTCGCGCAAGGAGACTCTCGTCGAGTTCGGGTTCCGCCTGCCGTCGGCACTGGACAACCGGCCCCTGAAGTTCGAAGGGTTCGAGGAAATCGTCGGCCAGGTCGTCTACGTGTCGGCCACGCCGGGCGACTTCGAGCTCGAGCGCTCCGCCGGTGTCGTCGTCGAACAACTCGTGCGTCCCACCGGGCTCGTCGATCCGGAAGTGGAAGTCCGGCCCGCATCCCGGCAGGTGGACGATCTGCTCGAGGAGATCCGGCTGCGCGTCGAGGCCGACGAGCGAGTTCTCGTCACGACTCTCACGAAGAAGATGTCCGAGGACCTGACCGATTACTATCATGATCTCGGCGTCCGCGTCCGCTACCTGCACTCCGACATCGGCGCGATCGAGCGTGTCGAGATCATCCGCGATCTACGCAAGGGCGTGTTCGACGTCCTCGTCGGTATCAATCTGCTGCGCGAAGGGCTCGATCTTCCGGAAGTGTCGCTGGTTGCGATCCTCGATGCCGACAAGGAAGGCTTCCTGCGCTCGACACGATCGCTGATCCAGACCATGGGGCGGGCGGCACGTAACCTGAACGGCCGCGTGATCATGTACGCCGACGCGATCACCGCCTCGATGCGGGTGGCCATCGAGGAGACCGAGCGCCGGCGCGCCACGCAGGAGTGCTTCAACCAAGAGCACGGCATCACGCCGCGCTCGATCACCAAGGCGATCGACGACCCACTCGTCCGCATGTCGGAAGCCGACTACGTGCCGCTGCCCGAGGTCGCCGAGGAAGGGGTCAGCTACCGCTCGGTCGCGGAGATTCGCAAGGAGGTCGAGCGGCTGCGCAAACAGATGCGGGAAGCGGCCGACAACCTCGACTTCGAGAAAGCGGCGGAGTTCCGCGATCACGCTCATCGCCTCGAACAGCAGGAGCTCGGCGTCCATGCCTGAGCGGAGGGCTGGAACCGCCGCCGCGCCGGAGCCTGCACTGGCCGATCGGGTGGCGAGTCTGCCGCAGACGCCGGGCGTCTACCTGTTCAAGGATCATCGCGGCAAGGTCATCTACGCCGGAAAGGCCAAGAATCTGCGGGCACGCATGCGCAGCTACGTGAACGCCACGGACAACCGCTATCAGGTTCAGTTCCTGATGGATCGCGCCGCCGACTTCGAAACGCTGGTCACGACCACCGAAACCGAGGCGCTGATTCTCGAGAACAACCTGATCAAGCAGTACAAGCCGCGTTACAACATCAAGCTGAAAGACGACAAGAGTTACCTGTCGGTGAAGCTGACGACGAAAGACGAGTGGCCGCGGGTGCTCGTCACCCGCAAGATCGTGCGCGACGGCAACACCTACATGGGCCCCTACGCGTCGGCGGCCGGCCTTCGCGATTCGATCGACACGATCCGCAAGGTCTTTCCGCTACGGTCCTGCTCCGATGCCGTGTTTCGCAATCGCTCGCGCCCGTGCCTCGAATACCAGATCAAGCGTTTCATGGCGCCGTGCGTGCTCGAGGTGGATCGCGAGGAGTATCAGCGCCACCTCGATGGGGCGATGCAGCTGCTCGAGGGCAAGACCGACGCTCTGATCGCCGATCTCGCGGCGGCCATGCGTGCGGCCGCGGAGCAGGAGAGATTCGAGGACGCGGCCCGGCTCCGCGACCGCATGGCGGCGGTCACCAAGGTCGCCGAGCGTCAGAAGGTCGTCATGCACGGCGGCGGCGACCGGGACGTCTTCGGTCTGTACCGCGAGGGGGGCTTCATAGAGGCACAGGTGCTGCTCGTGCGCGCCGGCAAGCTCGTCGGTCATCACGCTTACCAGTTCGAGGACCATGAGCTGCCCGACGACGAGGTCCTCTCGTCGCTCGCGGGCCGCTTCTATGAGGGCGGCCGCTTCGTCCCCGAGGAGGTGCTGCTGCCGTTCGCCGTCGAGGGTATGGGCGCCCTTGCGGACTACCTGACGGGAGTGCGTGGCGGCAAGGTCGACGTTGCCGTCCCGCAACGGGGAGACAAGCGGCGCCTGGTGGAGATGGCCATCGAGAACGCGGCGCACGGATTTCGTGAGCGCAATGACCACGCGGCGCGCATGGAGAAAACGCTGGCCGAGCTGCAGAAGCGGCTCGCACTGGCCAGTGTTCCCAAGCGCATCGAGTGCTTCGACATCTCGCACTCGCAGGGTGACTCGGTCGTCGCCTCGATGGTCGCGTTCGACGAAGGCGTGGCCGACAAGAGCGGGTATCGTCGCTACAAGCTGCGCGACGTGCAGCGCAACGACGACTTCGCGGCG
>SPBQ01000489.1 GCA_004525875.1 Myxococcales bacterium | reverse complement strand
GCCCAGCGCCCCCCAGCGAACCTCCACAACACCTCGGTCGCCCCACCAAAACCGTACTTGTGCCGCAGCCCGCTCTCGATCAGATCCCCAAGCGGAGCGTCCTGATCGTCAAGCGCCTCCGCAATCTCCTCGGCAATCGCCGCCGCCCGCGGCGTGTCGTTCGCCGGCCTGACCTTCACGAGGAGCACCGAGCCCAAGGTCAGCTTCGCCCCCTGCGGCGATAACGCCCCGAGAATCAGCCGCCGCGATCCGCTCTGACGCTGCTCCACGATCCCGCCAAGAATCGGGTTCGTCAGCATGATGTCGTAGATGTCCGCCAGCTCCCGCATCGCGCCCTGCGAAGCCCTCGAGAGCGCCGTCTGAATCGTCGAGTGCGTGACCTGATCGAGCCGTAACTCCGTGCGCTCGTTGCCGGTCGGCCGATAGACCGCCTCGGTCGTCGCGCCCTCAACCTTCGGCGCCGGCTTCGGCGGCGTTAGCCCCAGCCCGAAACCGAAATTCGCCCAGCTCAGACCCAACGCCAAGACCTCGGCGGAGCGGTTGGGATTCTCACGCCTACATCTTGACGCCCGTCAAGCGGGAAATTACGGCACCGAAACCTCAAGAGTACGGCGCTGTACTTTTCGCCAGCGCTTGATGCGGATCAG
Organism: Myxococcales bacterium; assembly: GCA_004525875.1. Next base: position 2,065 of record SPBQ01000489.1, on the reverse strand, counting down.
CCGCACAAAACGCTGCTCCGAGAGGAACTCCTGCCCGCAAGTGCCGCACCGATGCCACCGCCGCGTCCCGCCCGCAATCGGCCGGCACCGCACGAGATGCACGTCCGTGTCGCCACAGCCAGCGCGCGGACAGATGAGACCGCCCGTCATCCCGCCGGCCTCGCCTCGATGACCGCTACGAGACAGCGCGGGAAGTGCCGCGCCGGCTCCGCAACCGGAAGACGCGCGACGTATCGCCCGCACACGCCGCACCGCACCCCCCGCCGCCCGTCACGCCGCTCCACCACCACGCTCGCCAGCGCGAGCTGCCGTGCCAACTGCTCCCACGTCCGCGTGTCGTCCATCAGAACACTCCTCTCAAGCTACGCTCAGGCCGCGGGATCACTACCATCGCCGCCGTCCGTGGCTTCCCGCCTAGCCACTCCAGCGCCATCGTCGTCGCATCCGTCCAGTCGTCATGCACCGACGACGGGAACGTACTCAGCTCGTCAAGGTAATCATCCAGCCAGCCAGCACTCGCCGGCAGCAACACCTTGCCCGCCTCAAGCAGCGGCGTGATCGCATTCGCACGCGATACCTTGTCCGCCGTGACCTTGATCGCCAAGACCGGCAGCCGCGTCGACCGCTGCATCGCCTGGATCAACGATTGCCCGCTCGCCTTGTCCTCCACAAGTACCGCGCTCGGTTGCCACTGCTCGGCGAATCGCTCGGCCGTCGCACAGAGCTCCGGGAACTCCAGACGCCCGCGCCAGGCGTGTAACAACACGAACTCCGTCGGCGTCTCGCCCCAGATCGTGCAGGCACTGTAATCATTAGTCGCCCCGGCCTTGAATGCCGTGTCCCACGAATGCACAACGCGGCCGATGCCAGCCGGAACGTCCGTGTACGTGCGCCACCACGCCCGCTTGAAGATGGCGCCCTCGACCGCGGCCGGTCGCTGCTGATACAGCGACGCAAACGACGCACCGCCCAGCACGCCGCGGATGCGCTCGAGGACCGGAGCCGGGAAGCGGCCCGGCCACAACGGCTCGCCCTCGAGGCGGTGCTCCTCGTCGGCCTCGGCAATCGCCGGAAGTGAAATCACCTCCCAGCCCTCCTCCGGATGCTCCTCGAGCAGCCAGCCCGAAAGGTCGTCCTCGTGCCAGCGCGTGTTGATGACGATGACGGCGCCGCCCGGCTGTAGCCGCGTGTAGGCGACGTCGCTGTACCAGGCGTGCAGGCTCTTGCGCACGGCGGCCGAATCGGCCTCGGCGCGGTCCTTGAGCGGATCATCGACCAAGACGACGTCGGCGCCGCGCCCCGTGATCGACCCGCCGCGACCGACCGCGTAGTACGCGCCGCCCGCGAGTAGATCAAAACGCTCAGTCGACGACGAGTCGCGCGAGATCGAACAGCGCGGGAACGTGGCGCGGTGCTCGTCCGAGGCGACCAGGTTGCGGACGCGGCGCCCGAAGTCACGCGCCAGCTCGGAGGCGTACGCGGCGAACAGGACTGTGCGGTCGGGGTGCCGGCCGAGATACCAGGCCGGGAACATCGTCGAGGCCAGGAGGCTCTTGCCGTGACGGGGCGGCATGAGGACCATCAGGCGCGCGAGATCGCCGCGCTCTACCGCCTCGAGGCGGCCGGCCAGGAGCTCGAGGTGCCACGGCGAGAGGAATCCGGGGTGATGCAGGCCGGCGTAGGCGAGGAGGCGGCCGGCGGCGTCGTCGCGTTCAAGCCGGCGGAGGAGGTCAGGCGCGAGGCTCATAAGTGAGAACTCATGCCAAGAATCGGATGCGAAACGGACGTGAGATTTTTAACATATTACCTGTTATCAGACCTTGCGCTCTTCCTGTTAAGTCATTCTCCGCACATGACTTAGCGGGAATCGGTCTTTAGATCGTCGATTATTCGGACGCGAGGTATAGCGCGACACTATACCTCCGCTGGCACGGTTCTTGACGCGGGCGTTACCTGGCACGGAAAACATTCGGCCCGGTTCTTGCAATGGCGGCCACGCTTAGAACGCCCGGTTCCACCTGGCGATTGCGGCCCGGCGGGTCGACGCCCGGACCTCGAGCGCGTG
>SPBQ01000174.1 GCA_004525875.1 Myxococcales bacterium | reverse complement strand
CTGCGCAAGGCCGCGCTGCTGTTCGCCGGGCGCCTGCCGACCGCAGCCGAGAACGCCGCCGTGGCGACGGGTGGCGAGGCTGCGCTACGCACGAGCGTTCGCGCGTTCATGACCGGTGAGAACTTCACGCGCTTCTTGATGGAGTCGGCGAACGACCGGTTCCTGACCGACATGTTCCTCAACTGGGGGCCCTCAGCGTTCGACGTTCTCGGCGGCGACTGGTTCTACCCGACGATCAACGACCGCATCAACGCCGTCGGAGCGTCTCAAGGGCCCGACGCCGCCTGGCAGACGACTGTGCGGACCAACCGCGCGTTCACGCAGGAACCGCTCCGGCTCATTGCCAACGTCGTCAACAACGACCGACCTTACACCGAGATCCTCACCGCCGACTACATCATGGTGAATCCATACTCTGCTATCGGCTATCAGGCCGGTGTGAGCTTCACGGACGACGAGGACGAGGAGGAGTGGCGCGAAGGGGCGAACAACGGCTACACGGGCGGCAACTATGGGCAGGCCGGCATTCTCAACTCGCCGATGTTCCTCGGCCGCTATCCGTCGACGGCCACCAATCGCAATCGCGCCCGCGCGCGCTGGACCTACTACTATTTCCTCGGCGTCGACATCGAGGCGCTCGCGGCGCGCCCCATCGATGCCGATGCACTGGCCGACGACGGCAACCCGACGTTGACCAACCCGCACTGCGCGGTCTGCCACCAGGTGCACGATCCCGTAGCAGGCACGTTCCAGAACTACGGTGATCTCGGTCAGTACCGCGAGTTCGAAACCGACTCGCTGCCGTGGACGTACAAGGAATCCGATCTCTACCAGTGGGGCGACCTGTGGTACCGCGACATGCGCGTTCCGGCGTTCAACAACGTCGTGATGCCGGGCTCGCGCGACGAGGACGCGATTCGCTGGCTCGCCGAGCAGATCGTCAACGATCCACGTTTCGCCACCGGCACCGTCAAGTTCTGGTTCCCCGCCGTCTTCGGGCAGGTGCCGATCGAAGCGCCGGCGGAACCGAGCGACGCGAACTACGGCACCCGGCTGGCAGCGTGGGCGGCGCAGGACGAGGTCATCCAGCAGCTGGCGGCGGGATTCCGCGACGGCGGCCATGATCTCAAGGACCTGCTCGTCGAGATGGTGCTCACGCCGTACTTCCGTGCCTCGGCGGTCACGGGGCTGAATGCCGCCCGCACCGACGCGCTGGCCGAGATCGGCCTGGCGCGGTTGCTCACGCCCGAGCAGCTGCACCGCAAGATCGTCGACGTCACTGGAGTTCCCTGGGCGCGAGCATGGTCGCCCGATCGCCCCGAGCTCCTCGACGAGTACCAGCTCCTGTACGGCGGCATTGATTCGGCCGGCATCACCGTGCGCCCGACCGAGCTCAACGCGCTCATGAGCGCCGTCGTGCAGCGCATGGCCAACGAGTCCGCGTGCCCGGCGACGGTTCGTGATTTCAGCGTACCGGCGAGCCAGCGCCGCCTGTTCCCGCACGTCGAGCCGACCGATCTGCCGGGCACGGGTGCCGGTGAGACCGCGATTCGCGCCAACATCGTTCACCTTCGTCGGGTGTTGCTCGGGGAGGAGCTGGCCACGAACGATCCCGAGGTCGACCGGACGTTCGCGGTATTCAGCGACGTTCACGCGCTGCGCACACAGTCCGGCAAGAGCACATACCTTCCCTGGGGGCCGGCTTACTGCGCGCTCGATTTCGATTCGGGGAATTTCGTGACGCAGGACCCGAACCACACGATCCGCTCGTGGGTCGCCGTGATGATCTACCTCCTGAGCGACTACCGCTTCATCCATGAGTAGCCATGACGACTCTTGTGACGCGTTGAGATGAACCGACGATGAAACGCAGAGACTTTCTCAAACTGCTCGGTGCGGCCGGTATCTCGGTGATGTGTCCGCCCGGTCTGCGCGCGGCCCGTGGACAGATCGCCGGCTATGATGGGCCACTGTACTGCAGCATCGCGGCCGAGGGCGGCTGGGACGTCACCAGCTTCTGCGATCCGAAGACCAACGTGCCCGGCAATCCTCAGATCAATCACTGGGCGCAGTCGGACACGGTCCGCACGATCACCGGCAGCGAGATCCGCTACGCGCCGTTTGCGAACAACGAGTCGTTCTTCCAGCGCTTCCACGGGGACATGCTCGTCGTCAACGGGGTGGACACTCAGACCAACTCCCACGACGCGGGTGTGCGTCACTCCTGGAGCGGGCGGCTCGCGCCGGGCTATCCGTCGTTCGCCGCCCTGGCCGCGGCCGCCTACGGGCAGGGGCTGCCGCTCTCGTTCATCAACAACGGCGGATACCGGGAGACGGCGGGCATCGTCAACTACTCGCGCGTCTCCAACCCGAGCGTTCTGAGATCGCTCGCCCAGCCCAACGGCGTCCCGTGGGGGGGCGGCGACGTCCACAACGATACCGATGAGCTGGCGGTAATTCGCGCCCATGCCGATGACCGCAACGCCGCGCTGCTCGCACGCGAGGATCTGCTGCCGCGCGAGCGACGTGCGGTCGAGAGCATGGCCGGTGCGCTGGCCGACAGCACGCAGCTCGAGGCGCTCGCGGCTGTGCTTCCGGAGCAGTTCCCGGAGCCGATCGACCGCGACGGCAACTACAACGGGCTCCTGCAGCAGATCGAGATCGCGCTCCTGTGTTACACGGCGGGGTTGACGGTGAGCTGTGATCTCGTCTCGTGGGGCTTCGACAGCCACACTGATCATGACAGCGAGCAGGCGATGTCACTGTCGCTTCTCACCAACGGTGTCGAGTATCTATGGGACCGCGCCGCTGAGCTCGGCATCGCCGATCGCCTGATCCTCTGCATGTCTTCGGACTTCGGCCGCACGCCCGAGTACAACGATGACGATGGCAAGGATCATTGGCCGATCGGAAGCACCATCTTCATGCAACAGAACGCGCCGTGGGGGGACCGGGTGGTCGGGCTGACCGACGACGGCCACAACGCGATCGCTATCGACCCGACGACACTCGATCCGGATCCGGGGGGCGGCATCGTCATCCAGCCGAAGCATGTACAGGACGCGTTTCGGAGGCTCGGTGGCATCGACCTGGACGCTACCACCCAGAGCTTTCCGTTGCTCGCCGAACCGCTCGACATCTTCAATCCCGCGCTCTGAGGTCGCCCGCCTCCTCGGGCCGCCCGCGTTCGCAAGCCGTGCTGGCTCCGGCAAGTGCGAGGCCCTATCCTGTGCCGGCGCGGAGACCGACGTGCCTGCACAGCCCGAATCCGACTACTACCTCTTGCGCCGTAAGCGGCTGCTGAGCCTGTTCGACCGACTCGGCCGCCGCATGAATGCGCGGCTGGCCGAGCGCACCGGCACGGCAGAGGCGCACGCGATCGTGGATGATGCCCGATGCGAGCTGGAGTCGATCCTGCCGGAGCTGCCGTTCATCGGCGGCAATCGCAACGTTTTCACCTGGGTCGTCGTCGTCAACGGCTACATCATCGCGCTCGAGCGAGCGATGAAGCGGCGCGGTTTCGAGCCGCGCGAAGCCGTGGCGGTGTGCGTGGAGGTCACCGACGAGCTGCTTCGCAAGATCCCCGCCGGGGTTCTGCGTCTGGCTGGGCGTCTGGCGTTTTCGTCGCCTTCGCGTCGTTTCTTCCGAGCGCAGGCGGCGCGCTCGCAGGAGCGGCGCTATCCGGACGACTTCGTGTACACGGTGCGCGAGAGCGGCGACGGCGAGATGTCGCTGGTCTTCGAGGAGTGCGCCGTCAACAAGCTCTACGATGCGATGGCCGTCGAGGAGCTCAAACCCTACTGTAATTTTTTCGACGTCACCTACAGCCGCCTCATGGGGATGGGCGTCGATGCGCGGGAGACGATCGGGCTCGGCTGCGAGACCTGCGAGCTCCGCTACAAGCACGGTCGCGCGACGCCGATGCCGCCGACGCTCGAGCCCGCATTCCGGAACGTCGGCGTCGACCGTGCAACTGCCGATGGTGCCCCCGGCGCTCCGAAGAATGACGGCACCCGGGCGGGGGGAGAGGGCGCTTGATGGCGACCATCACCATAGAAGCCGTGCTGTTCGATCTCGGTGGCGTGTTCACGGACTCGCCGTTTGAGGCCGCCGCGAAGGTGGGCGACGAGCTCGGTGCCGACCCCGGCCGCATGCTCGAGATCGTGTTCGGTCCCTATCACGACGATACGGATCATCCCTGGCATCGGCTCGAGCGCGGCGAGATCGCGCTCGAGGCCGCGCGGCGGGAGATCATCGAGCTCGGCGAGCGCGAGGGCATCGACAGCGACCCGTATCGCGTGCTGGCGTTGCTGGCGGCGGGCGGAGGGCCGCGTCAGGAAGTGGTCGATTCCGTTCATCGGTTGCGCGAGGCGGGTTTCCGCACCGCGATCGTCACCAACAACGCTCGCGAGTTCCGCGAGGCCTGGCTGTCGATGCTGCCGTTCGAGGAGCTGTTCGACGTCATCGTCGACTCCAGCGCGGTCGGCATGCGCAAGCCGAACCCGGAGATCTTCCACCACACGCTGCGCGAGCTGGGCGACGTCGCGCCGTCACGCGCCGTGTTCCTCGACGACTTCGAGGGCAACGTTCGCGCCGCGATCGCCCTGGGGCTCCACGGCATCGTGGTCGAGAGCGACCCCGCCGGGGCGCTGGCCGCGCTCGCGCGCCTCACGTTCGATCGCTAGTCGTCCCTCAGAACAGCGACCACGTTCGCGTGTTGTGACAGTCCTGGCACGTGTTCGGCGCCGGGATGTGATCGCGTGATTTGCCTTCGGCCGCTCGGCCGTTGTGGCAAGAAAAGCAGCGGGTGGCCGTGTCGGCCGTGTGGACGAAGCGCGCGCCGAGCCAGCTGCGCTCGGTGTGGCAGCGGTCGCACTCGGCACGCGTCACGATGTGGCTGAGTGGCTTGGCGGACGCCCGCACAGGGCCGGCGTTCTGGTGGCACTGCGAGCACAGCCGCGGTGTGCCCTGCAGGATGCCGCGCGCGTGGCAGCTCTCGCAGGGGACGTCGATGTGGGCGCCTCGTAGCGGGAAGCCCGTGAGGAAGTGGTCGATGTCGCGCGGCAGCGGGGGCTTCTCGTCGGCGCTCTCCTGCTCGTGCTCGACTGGCGGTGCGGGAGCAGGCTCGTCCACGGGGACGGGAGCGGACTCGGCTGCGGGGACGGGAGCCGCGTGCAGCAGAAGGAAGGCCGCGACCGCGCCGAGCACGAGCGTGGCGGCGAATCGCAGCTTATCGTGCATCGACCTGCCTGAATCCCGCGGTCACGTGGCAGCGGTCGCAGAGACGACCGAACCCGCCGCGGTGCACATCGTCGTCGGCGTGGCAGGCGTAGCACGTCGAGGAGAGCGTGATGCCGGCTTTCTCGTATCGCGTTCTGTCCACGGGTTCGGTGTGGCAGGCGAGACAGTCCAGGCCCGCATGCCGTCCTCGCAGAGCATAGTCGGTACGGACGTCATGGTCGAAGATCCAGCGGTTCCAGCCGTTCGGGTTGTGACACAGCCCGCAGTCGGGACCGAGCCTGGCCGCGTGTGCGTCCTCCTCGCTGTGACAGTCGAAGCAGGCGACCGACGCAGCCTCGTAGTCG
>SPBQ01000360.1 GCA_004525875.1 Myxococcales bacterium | reverse complement strand
GGAGATGGCGCTGACGGCCGATCCGATCACCGCGGAGCAGGGGCTCGCGTACGGTCTGGTCTCGCGCCTGACCGAGCGCGGGGAGGCAACCAACGTCGCGATGGAGCTGGCCGCGCGCATCGCGCGCAACGCGCCGCTGTCCGTGGCGGCATCCAAGCAGCTCCTGCGCGAGACGGCCGGGCGCACCGAGGAAGAGTTCTGGGAGTACCAGAAGCCGCTGATGGGCAAGGTGTTCACGTCCGAGGATGCCAAGGAAGGGCCGCGGGCTTTCGCCGAGAAGCGGTCGCCGAACTGGTCGGGTTCCTGATCATCCGGACGCTGCAGCCTTGTGCCGCGCGGCTGCCTCGGTGACGACGTGCGCGCATGCGTCTACGAGGGCGGGCACGAAGCGGTCGGCCGCACGCACGCACGCGAGGTGGTCGGCGTCGACCTCGAAGATGCGCGCACCCGGGATCGCCTCGGCCAGCTTGTACTGCCGGCCGGGCGGAACCATCTGATCGCGTGTGGTGATGACGACCGCCGTCGGGACGTTGATGGCGGAGACCCAGTCGTGTGACGCGAAGCGGATCACGGCGCGCGCTGCCTGGAGCACGGTGGCGGGGTCGGCGCCGGCCAACTCGGCACGGACCTGTTCGCGACGCGCGCCCGGCGGAATGCCTCCGAGCATGTTCTCGGTGATGCGGTCCATGAAGATGGACGGGGCCATGCGTGCCGCAACCACCATTCCCGGGAACACCGCGCTCGCCACGCCGCGCACTTCGGGTCGCATGAAATGCCGGGCGGTGGCGCACAGAACCAGACCCTCGACGCGGTCGGGGTGGCGGCTCCAGCACAGCTTGGCGATCGGGCCGCCCATCGAGTAGCCGACCGCGTGGAAGGAGGCGATGTCGAGCGCGTCGGCCAGCGCGACAGCATCGTCGGCGCAATCGGAGAGTCGGAACCGACGCGTTCGAATCCCTCGCCCGTGCCCGCGATGATCGAGGACCACCACGTTGTAGTGCTGGCCGAGCGCGGCAAGCGATGTGAACCAGTTGAGCCGGCCCGTCGCGGCCAAGCCGTGTAGCAGTACGAGCGTGGGGGCCGCTTCGGGGCCATGAACGTGGCACACCGACACGCGCCCCCGTCCGGGCAGGTCGACATCCCGGTCGTCGTACCGAACCGAGGGCGGCATCCGCAGATCGAACACCGGTCCGCTCATCCTGTATTGAATCTGCGGTCTGAACGTCGCGCGCGCAACCGGCAAGCTCGTCGGCCGTGCGCTCTGGTGGCAGCACCGCGGCAAGTGGGGCAGTCTACGGGCCCGCCCCCAGGCGGGCTCGGGAAAGGACGACAGCGATGCCAGACGCGACCGCCATCCTCGCCGACTTCGAGCCGATCGTTGGCACAGGCCATGTGCTGGTCGGCGAGGCGATCAGCGACGACTACGCCCACGACGAGGCACTGACGGCCACGCCGACGATGCCGCTGGCCGTCGTTCGGCCCGGCACGGCACAGGAAGTCGCCGCACTCCTGAAGCTCGCCGACGAAAAGCGCATCCCGGTGACCGCGCGCGGCGCGGGCACCGGTCTCTCGGGCGCGTGCATTCCGCGCGCCGACGGTATCGTCGTGTCGCTCGAACGCATGAACCGGATCCTGGAGGTCGACGAGGAGAACTCCGTGGCCGTCGTCGAGCCGGGCGTGCGTCTCGATCAGCTCGACGAAGAGCTCAGAGAGCGCGGGCTCGTCTATCCGGTGTACCCCGGAGAATACAGTGCAAGCCTCGGCGGCAACGTCAGCACAAACGCCGGCGGGATGCGGGCCGTCAAGTACGGCGTGACCCGCCAGAACGTGCTCGGCATCGAGGCGGTGCTCGTCAGTGGCGAGATCATCGAATCGGGCGGCAAGTTCATCAAGGGGTCCACCGGCTACGACCTGACGCAGCTGATCATCGGATCGGAGGGCACGCTGGCCATCGTCACGAAGGCCTACCTTCGCCTCTGCCACCGGCCCGAGCACGGCGCGACGGTGCTCGCACCGTTCGCCACGCTCGAGGAGGTAACGGCCGCCATTCCGAAGGTGGTCGCGAGTGGCGTCGGCCCGCTCATGCTCGAGTACATCGACCTCATGACGATGGCCGCGATGACCGACCAGCTCGATCTCAAGCTCGGCGTTCGCGACGATATCCGCGAAAAGGCGCTCGCCTACCTGGTCGTCGCTCTCGAGAACACGAGCAAGGAGCGTCTCGACGAGGACACGGTCACGGTTGGCGAGCAGCTCGCCGCATTTGGTGCGCTCGATGTCTACGTTCTGCAGCCACGCGCGGCCACCGAGATCATCGAGGCGCGCGAGAGGGCGTTCTGGCTGGCCAAGGGCAACGGCGCGAACGACGTCATCGATGTGGTCGTCCCACGCGCCGCGATCGCCGCCTTCATGAAGCGTGTCGCAGAGATCTCGCAGGAGACGCAATCGCTGATCGTCGGCTGCGGTCACGCGGGCGACGGCAACGTGCACATGGCGATCTTCCAGCCCGACGAGGGGCTGCGCTCACGTGCGCTCAAAGGACTGTTCCAGACCGGTATCGGGCTCGGCGGGGCGATCTCGGGCGAGCACGGCATCGGCAAGGAAAAGAAGTCGTACTACCTCGAGCTCGAGGACCCGACCAAGATCGCGCTGATGCGCGGCATCAAGGCCACGTTCGATCCGAACGGGATCCTCAATCCCGGTACGGTTTTCGACTGACACACAGGGGGGCTGGCGAAGCGATGGCAGAGATGAACGGCGCGAACGCACTGATCCGCACGCTGGTGGACTGCGGGGTCGACGCGTGCTTCATGAACCCGGGAACTTCCGAGATGCACTTCGTCGCCGCGCTCGACACCGTGCCGGAGATGCGCGGCGTGCTTGCGCTCTTCGAAGGCGTGGCGACAGGTGCCGCCGACGGTTACTCGCGCATGAAAGGCCGTCCGGGGGCGACGCTGCTGCACCTCGGTCCCGGTCTCGGTAACGGGCTGGCGAACCTCCACAACGCGCGCAAGGGCGCCGTGCCGATCGTCAACATCGTGGGCGACCACGCCACCTATCACTCTCGGTACGACGCGCAGCTGCAGTCGAACATCGAGACCGTCGCTCGCAACGTGTCGGGCTGGATCCGGACTTGCGGCGCAGCGGCCGACGCCGGCCACGACGCAGCCGACGCGGTGACGGCCGCGATGGGCCCGCCGGGGCAGGTCGCGACGCTGATCTTGCCGGCCGACGTCTGCTGGCTCGATGGCGGCGTGGTGGCCGCGCCGAACCCTGTGCCTGTGCCCGAGCCGGTCAGCTCCGCCACCGTCGACGAGATCGCGCGCACGCTGCGTTGCGGTGAGCCGGCAGCGCTGCTGCTCGGCGGTTCGGCATTGCTCGAGACACCGTTGCTGGCCGCGAGCCGCGTGGCCGGCAAGACCGGCGCTCAGCTTCTCAGCGAGACGTTCCCCAGGCGAGTTGCGCGTGGCGCGGGGCTGCCGATGCCGACGCGCATCGCCTATCTCGGCGAGTTCGCGATGGCGCAGCTTGAAGGCATCCGCCACATTGTGCTCGTCGACGCGAAGTCGCCGGTGAGCTTCTTCGCCTATCCCGGCAAGCCAAGCGACCTCGTGCCGGAAGGCTGCGAGGTCCATACACTGGTCACCGGCGCCGGCGACGTCGTGGGTACGCTGGAGGCACTGTGC
>SPBQ01000037.1 GCA_004525875.1 Myxococcales bacterium | reverse complement strand
CGACGCCGGCTAGCAGGAACCCACCCACCCCGGCGATGGCGTACGGCACGATGAAGCTCGTGAAGACCGCCAGCGGCACGTAGTAGCGGTCCTGCCAGACGATGAGTGGGTCGGACGTGAGGTAGGCCGGCTGCGGACTCGTAGCCACCGTACGCCGGAACAACCAGCCCACGTGAGCGTGGACCACGCCCTGCTTGATGTTGTACGGATCGCGTCGCGTGTCGGTGTAGGAGTGATGGCGCAGGTGGTCGGAGGCCCACGCCAGCGCCGAGCCCTGCCAGGCGGCGGAACCACACACCAGCAAGGCCGCCTCCGTCCACCGGCGCGCGCGAAAAGCCCGGTGCGAAATCATCCGATGGTACCCCACCGTGATCGACATCCCGGCAGTCACGAAGTACGCGACGGCTAGTACGATCTCGGTAGAGGTGACGCCGTAGAAGTAAGCGTAGACGGGCCAGAGGGCAGCGATCAGCGTCGTTGCACAGATAAACAGGATCGCTCGCCAGCGCAGCGCTGGTTTCGTCTCGGGATTACTTCCCATCAGCCTCGTACTCCGGTTTTGTGGTATCGAATTGAAAAGGAATAGTTGTCTTTGGAAGCTTAGCCCATCGGGTTTCGCGCCGCCAGTCGATGTTGCAGAACTCATCGCTGCGGTCGAGGAGCCACTTCACCGCCGTTGTTGTGCCGTACGAAATACCCGCGCGCGCCCCGTGTTGACCGTTTCCTGCTCGGCGCGGGACCGTCCTGGCGGCGCGTTGCCGCCGCGGCGCGGCAACGCGCGCGTAGCACGTCCGGGCCGACTCGTCGGGATGCCGCACCGATGCTCGCTCAACGGGAAATACGCGGACCGGCGGCCATCGACAAATCGGCGCCCACGTGAAAGATTGTCGCATCTTCTCAGGAGATTCGAGAGATGACACCAGCCGACACCCACAAACCACGCCTGGCCGCTGCGCTCGTCGCCGCCGCCTTCGCCCTTACCGCCGCCCTACCCGCAGCCGCCGCCGAACAGATCGTGCCGGTCGGCACCGTCGTCAACAAGAGCAACGTCGATCAGTACGCTCAGTACCTGAGCCCCGCGCTGGTCTGGATCGTCAATCGTGGCGTGACGCTTCCCGTCAAGGCGTACAAGAAGGTCAGCTTCCCGCCGCCGTTTCAGGAAGCCACGGAGCGTTACTCGGCGCAGGTCGAGATCGGCGAGGACGGCACATACAAGATCAACCACGTCGCAGGTCTCCCCTTCCCCCACGTCGACCCGAACGACAAGTGGGCCGCCAACAAACACATGTTCAATTTCGACGCGGCGATCGCAGTCGATGATCTGGACTTGCGCAACTTCGACTGCGACACCGGCAGCATCGGCGAGAAGGGTCAGCCGCTTCGCGTGGAACGCCACTTCCTGATCGACCACATCCGCCGCCTGTACTTCGTCGAGCGCACCACGATCGACCCCAAGCCCGACAATCCTAACAACCCCGACGAGGTCCGCTACAAGGAGGCGCTCTACCCGATCCGCGAGCCCTTCGACCTCAAAGGAACGGGCTTCACGTTCAACCGATACCTGGACCATACCCGCCAGGACGACTCATGGCTGTACCTTCCGCAGCTGCGGCGTGTGCGCCGGCTTTCCTCGGCCCAGCGCTCCGACGCCTTGTTCGGCCAGGACACCGACCAGGACAGTTACGCGGGCTACGCCGGTAACGTGGGCTGGATGGATTGGAAGTTCCTCGGCGAGAAGACGATGCTCGGCGCGTTCCATGCAGAGCACCTTCCGGTCAAGTGGGGCGATGGGTCGGCGAACTACATGCAAGCCGACGGCTGGGAACCGCGCGACGTGTGGGTCGTGGAAGGAGTTTCGAAGCTTCCGCAGTACGCCTACGGCAAGCGTGTGATCTTCCTGGACAAGGAAAGCTATCGCATCCCTTACACCGACATCTACGATCAGGCCGGCGAGCTCTGGAAGATCTGGGTGAACAACTACAAGTTCGCGGGTCGTCCGATCCCGAACGCCAAGTACGGCTTCGACTACGAAGTGAGCTACAACCCGTCGATCACGATGGTCGACATGCAACTCGAGCACGCCACGCACTGCTCGCTACCGAGCGACAAGTTCAAGGACGAGCAAGGCTGGTACCTCAACGTTGGCGACGAGGAAGGCACAACGGCCGAGTACTTCTCGCTCAGCAACATCATCGCCGCCGCTCGCTGACGCCGTCACGGACCGACGGTTCCGGGAACAAGAAGGGCCCGGGCTCTCTGCGAGCCCGGGCCCTTCTTCTCTTCGTTTCAGCTGATTCCGGATCGTTTCAGAACGCGAGGTCCAGCTTCCCGTCCTTGCAGCCGATCGTGATCTGTCCACCCTTTGCAAGACGCCCGAACAGGATCTCCTCGCTCAGCGCGTGGGAGATCTCCGACTCGATGAGCCGCCGGATCGGACGCGCCCCGTAGCGGTCGTCGAACCCTTTCTCCGCGAGATACCGCCGCGACGCCGGCTCGAGCACGAGAGTGATGTTCTGCGACTTTAGACGCGATTCCAGCTCGGCGATCATCTTCTCGACGACTTGCTCGACGACTTCGATGCCGAGCGACTGGAACTGCACGATCTTCGTGAGCCGGTTGCGGAACTCCGGGCTGAACGCATTCTCGACCGCCTTGGAGCTGCGGTCCTGGTAGCTCGACTTCTGCTCGAAGCCGATTGGACGCGCCGCGCTCTCGCGTGCACCGGTGTTGGTCGTCATGATGAGGATCGTCTGGCGAAAATCCGTCTTGCGTCCGTTGTTGTCCGTCAGCGTGGCGTAATCCATCACCTGCAGCAGGATGTTGAAGACATCCTCGTGGGCCTTCTCGAGCTCGTCGAGCAGAACCACGGCGTGCGGCGTTCGGTGCACCGCCTCGGTGAGCTGGCCTCCCTGATCGAAGCCGACGTAGCCCGGCGGCGAGCCGATCAGTCGCGAGACGGTGTGCTTCTCCATGTACTCGCTCATGTCGAAGCGGATGAACTCGATCCCGAGCACGGCCGCCAGCTGGCGGGCCAGCTCCGTCTTGCCCACGCCGGTGGGACCGGCGAACAGGAACGAGCCGATGGGCTTGTCCGGCTCACCGAGCCCGGCGCGCGACATGCGGATCGCCTGCACGACGCCGCTCACGGCCTCGTCCTGTCCGTAGATCAGGAGCTTCAGGTCTCGTCCGAGTGTCTCCAGTCGCTTGCGGTCGTCCTGGTGGACGGTCTTCGTGGGGATCCTCGCGACACGTGAGACCATCGTCTCGACGTCACGCGGCGTCACGCGCAGCGGCTTGCCCTCGCCGCCGGTGGGCCGGCGCTTACGCAGCTTCACCTCTGCCCCCGTCTCGTCCATGACGTCGATCGCCTTGTCCGGCAGGAACCGGTCGTTGATGAAGCGGTCGGACAGCTCCGCTGCGGCCTTGATCGCCGCCGGCGTATAGGCCACGCCGTGGAACTCCTCGTAGCGCCCCTGCAGCCCCTTCAGAATGGAGATGCTCTGCTCGACGTCGGGCTCGTCAACCTCAACCTTCTGGAACCGACGCGCCAGGGCGTGGTCCTTCTCGAAGACGTTCCGGTATTCCTTGTACGTCGTCGTCCCGATGCACTTGATATCGCCCGTCGCCAGCGCCGGCTTGAGCATATTGGAGGCGTCCATCGCGCCGCCGGAGGCTGCCCCGGCACCGATGACGTTGTGGATCTCGTCGATGAACAGGACACGTCGGTCGCGATCTTGCATGATCGCCTGGATCACCGCGTTCATGCGTTCTTCGAAGTCACCCCGGTACTTGGTCCCGGCCAGAAGCCCTCCCATGTCGAGAGCGTAGATCGTGGTCTCTGCCAGGCACTCGGGCACGTCGCCCTTGTGAATTCGCAGCGCCAGCCCCTCGACGATCGCCGTCTTTCCGACGCCCGCGTCGCCCACCAGGATGGGATTGTTCTTGCGGCGTCGCGCAAGGATGTGGACGGTCCGGTCGATCTCCGCATCACGACCGATGAGCGGATCGATGCGGCCGGCTGCTGCCTTCGCGCGCAAGTCGACGCAGAACTGCCCTAGGGGATCCTTCGGCCGGGCTCGCGGCTCGTCCTCGTCTCCGAACTCCTCGTCGAGCTCGAAACTCTCGGGGTCGTCGTCCATCTTCGAGAGACCGTGCGAGATGAACCGGAGCACGTCGAGACGTGTCACGTTCGACTTCTTCAGATAGAAGACGGCGTGCGACTCCTGGTCCTTGAACATCGCGGCCAGGACATTGCCTCCGTTCATCTGCTCCTTGCCCGCCGACTGCACGTGTGTGGCCGCCAGCTGCAGGACGAACTGCATGCCCATCGTCGGCTGCAGCTCGGGCGGCTCCCCGGCCTCCGTGCCGATGTCTTCCGGATAGCAGGGAATGTTTTCCTCGAGGAACTTGTCGAGCTCGGCGCGGAACGAGCCAATCTCGACCCCGCAGTTCACCAGCACCTCGCTTGCCTCCGAATCGTAGGTCAGCGCGAACAGCAGGTGCTCCGAAGACACGAATTCGTGCCGGCTCGCACGCGCACGGTCGTAGGCTCGCTTGATTGTTCCTTCCAGCTCATCGGAGATCAACATGGGTACTACTCCGGGGTTACTCCGTCTCGACCGCCTCCAGGCAGCACTTCAAGGGATACTCGTGCTTGGCGGCCAGCCTCTCGACCTGGACGGCCTTACTCCGAGCAACGTCGTACGTGAACACTCCACAGAGCCCCTTCCCCTTATTGTGGACATCCAGCATCAGCCGAGTCGCCTCGGGCGGGTGCTTGTGGAACACCACGCGCAGCACCCACACCACGAATTCCATGGGCGTGTAATCATCATTCAATAGTACGACGCCGTACATGCGCGGCTTCTTCGGACGAATCCGCTCCTCGATGGCGAGCCGGCCCTCGCCCGGTCTCCTTTCCGGTTTCCGCTCGGACACGACCGATATTCTACTACCATAAAAGCCAGGATGAAGAAGTGAACTTGCCCCCCGGAGGGTCCGAGGGGCTCAGCCGCGCCGGCCGGCGGCGTCGCGAACGCGCTTGACGGGCGAAACCCCGTTGTAGCCCTCGATTGCGGCTCGCGTCTGTTCTCGCTCGCCTTCCAGGTACCGCTCGATCGCGGCCCGGCCGCCCGGATGGGCCAGCCAGTGAGCGCTGTAGGTCGGCCGCGTGACGAAGCCACGCAGAAACTTGTGCTCGCCCTGGGCACCGGCCTCCACGACCTGTAATCGACGCTCGATCGCGTACTCGATGAGGAGGTAGTAGCAGCACTCGAAGTGCAAGCCCGGATAGTCCTCGAGTGCACCCCAGTATCGGCCGAACAGCTTCGTGCCCTTGCAGAGATTGAACGTGCCGGCCACCCAGCGCCCGGCCTCGCTCGCCATGACGAGCACGAGGCGCTCGCGACACAGCTCGGCGATGCGATCGAAACTGTCGCGGCGAAGATAGGCCTCTCCCCACTTGCGCCCGGTCGTGTTCCTGTAGAACCGCCAGATGGCATCGACGTGCTCGTCGCGGATGTCGGCCCCCTCCAGGACCTCGATTCGAAAGCCGTAGTCGGCAACCTTCTTGCGTTCTTTGCGGATCTGCTTGCGCTTGCTCGCGCGCAAGTCTTCGAGGTACGCATCGAAATCCGCGTACCCGTTGTTCTCCCAGTGGAACTGGTAGGTCAGTCGCGGGAGGAAGCCGCAAGAGGCCAGAAAGGCCAGTTCTGGCTCTGACACGAACAGCAGATGGACGCCCGACAGGCCCTCGCGCTCGGCCAGCGAGACGAGTGCGTCCACGACCGGCCGAGCGCTCGCCTCGAACGCCGTATCCGCACGCACCAGGATGCGAGTTCCTCCGGCCGGCGTGAACGGTGCGGCAACCACGAGCTTCGGGTAGTATGCGAGTCCGGCGCGGTGATATGCGTCGGCCCACTCCCAGTCGAAAACGAACTCACCGTAGGAATCAAGCTTGAGGTATGCCGCCGCTGCCGCCTCCAGGCGATCCGCCCGGTACGACAGCACGTACCGCGGCAGCCACCCCGTGCCTTCTCCCACGGCCCGGGACAGCTCCAGTGCGCGCAGAAAGCCGTACTCCATGAAGGGATCACTCGCATCCACCAGCGCATCCCACGACGCGGCGTCGACGCGGGCGAGCGAGTCGACGATCTCGATTTTCTGCTTGGCGTCGGACATGTCGTTGTTCGCCACTATCGTCCCGGTGTTTTGTCTCTGGACTATTCTTAGCTGGCCACAGTACGGTTCGATCGTACTCGGACGGTTCCCAGAAACACTCCTCTCCGTTCCAGACAAGCCGGGGGGCGGGATTCACGGCGCGCGGAGGCGTCGCGCGTTTTATCGGGCTGTCGCGATCGTCAAGGCGTTGAGCCGCGAACCCAGCCCTCCCGGTCCGTTATCCCAACCGAACGGTTCACCAAGACGGGCGGCGTACCGCAGGCGCAACGCCCGCTGGGGACATGACCCGACGACGATCCTGACTCTACGTGGGCTGGATAGCGTGATCGCGCGGCAGGACTAAGCCGGCGCCGCATCGGGGGCAAGTTGACGCCCAGCCGTGAACGGCTTGGGAACCTGGCCAGTCTCCGCGTACACCTGGTGCATGCGGATCACGGTCAAGCACATTCCGATGATGATGTAGAAGAGGACGTGATGCCACATATCGGCGAAGAACGAGAAGATCAGAAAGCCGATCAAAGCCGTGCGCAGCGCGTTCACCAGCCAGCCGAGCCCCACCGGACCGAAGCGGGCCTCGTACTCCCACTCGATGCTGCGTACTCGCCGGAATGTCCACACGAACATCGAGAGGTAGAGGCCGAACGTCACGAGCCCGCCCTCGGCCAACGCCCATAGATACGAGTTGTGTGGCGGCCCCACTGTGCCCGTCGGGTCGGTCATCGCGCGCTCCGTGTTGAAGTTCCCGATCCCCACCCCAAAGACGGGGTGGAGTGCCCATATCCGCAGCGCGGCCCGGGCCGTCAGCAGTCGCCCTTCGGCCGACCCGCTGGCCTCGACACCCTGCGTGAGCACCTCACTTCGCACGTTGAAGCTGGTGAGTCGCCTCGCGACATCTTCCGGCAACACGGTGTCGAGGAAGCTCGTGTTGAAACCAAACTGGATGATCACGAGCAACGTGATCATCGCCATGCCGGCGACCTTGCGGAGGTCGAAGCGGCCTTCCATGAGCAGAATGATGACGAAGAAGACCAGATTGAGGATGCCGCTGCGAGAGCCGGTCATCGGGATCATGATGAACGTGATAGCGGTGGCCGCGAACCACAGCGGATACATGAACGGCGACTTGATCGCGCGCCTTCCGTACCAAAGCAATGTCAGGCCGAACAACGCGAAGTACGCCAATTTGTTCGGATTGCGCCCCGCGTAGACCGCGGCGCCCTGTTCGCCGAGTACCCGGAGACGGCCAGTGCCCCACCCAAAGGCACCGGCCTCGGTACTGACGTTGAAGTACGTCAGCAACAAGCACCCGATCACGATCCCGACGACGAACTTGATGTCGCGCGGACTGCGGACGAAGAACAGAAAGAAGAGAAGGAAGACATAGCGCGTGAGGAACTTGGTCCCCGCATCGCGCGTCGCGATCAGCGCCGCCCCCTGCGTACGGCGACTGGTCTCGATCTTGATTACATCTTCCGCGTTGTCCAGCTCGCTCGACGGCACGTAGAAGCTCGACGAGGCCATCATCACCACGACCACCGCACCGAGTAGAACGGCCGGCCGGAAGCGCACGATCCACGCGTCGCCCTCGCGCAGCATTCCGTACAGCATCATCGGCAAGAGGATGAGACCCATCAGGTTGTTCACGGTAAGGTTACCCGCACCACGCATCCAGGCCGGATACGTGAACAGGAACGTCGTCAGGTAGATCAGGATACCGACCGCCGGCCGCCGGATGATCACCACGGCGCCGACCGCCATGACGACGCAGCCGAGGATCCACAAGCCGCTCCCGGTGAGAGAGACCTGCAGCGCGGTCAGCACGACCAGCAGCCCCCCGATCAGGTACAGGAGCAGGCCAGGCTGGCCGCGGGTCCCGGCGGCGGGACGCGCGCGGGACGCGGAGCCTATCTGTGCGGGGGGGAGCGCCATGGATCGCGAACGGTCAACTCGATTCTAGACCCGGCCGGGGGAGTCGTACAATGACGTCCAGGCCGGAGAACCAGGCTTTTTTGGCCGAAACAGCCGCCGCACGGCGGTCAGCCGGCCTCAACGCCGCGTCGGGCCTCGCCCACGGCCCGCGGCCATACGACCCGGCGCACCTTGGGGCAGGCCAGTGCGAGCTGCCGGAGCACGTCGTAGAGGTGGTAGATCTCAGGGTAGAGCACGGGCTTGCCACTGGTCATGAGGGCGGCCGCGATCTGTCGTTCAGGATCGGCCCAGCAGATGATGTTGGTGAAGCCGAGGTGGCCGAACGCGTGCACCGTATCGGGCCCATACAGGCTGAACCACTGTCCGCCGAGCATGAACCCCATCCCGTAGCGGATCGGCAGCCCGAGCGTGAGATCGAACTCGAGATAGGACTGTTCGGCGGTGGCACGTCGCACCGTGCGCGGATCGAACACTTCCACGCCGCCCAGCGTTCCATCGCAGAGCAACAGCTCGTAGAACCGGCTCATCTCGGAAGCCGTCGCGATGAGATTGCCGGACGGCACGAGCGCCTTCAGGTAGCGTTCATCGTTGGTGAGCTGGATCGCGTCGTGGAATCCCACGCCGAGTGCCCGACGCAGGATGCCGGAGACCGGAGGCAACACCGGCGGTCCCGTGAAATAGTTCCGGGCAACCCTGCCGACATCCTGCTGCTCGGCGCCGTAGCGAAACCAGCGCAGGCCGAGCGGAACACGGATCTCGCGCTCCAGCATCGCCCGCAGATCCTCTCCCGTCACGCGCCGGACGATCTCTCCGAGAATGAAGCCGCCACTGATAGCGTGGTAGCCGATGCGCCGGCCGGGGCGCCAGGCAAGCTTCGCCTCACACAGGATATCCGTGACTGCTTCGTGGTCGTCGAGCAGGTCGAGATCCATGCACTCCGGCGGTACGTTCGGGATGCCGGCTCGATGAGCGAGCACGTGTCGGATCGTGATCCACTGCTTCCCGTGAATTCCGAACTCGGGGATGTACTCGCAGACAGGATCGTCGAGATGGATGAGATGGCGCTGGTCCAGAAGGTGGACCATCATTGCCGTGACGGCCTTCGCCGCGGAGAAGATATTGAACGGCGTAGCGGGCGTCAGCTTGACCCGCTCGGCACCCGGCGGCTCGCCCGGCCCGCAGCCGCGCGCGTAACCGATGGCACGGTCGAGAATGACCTCCCCTTGACAGCGAACGTTGAGCTGGATGGCCGGTTGAATCCCGCTGCGATACAGGCGGCGCACGGCCTTCCACACACGCGCAATGCCATCCGGATCGGCGCCGACCGCGACGGGATCGCTCTCGTGACGGCTGATCGTGGTGACGAGATCGATGTCCTCGGGAACATCGGCACGTGTGCTCAGTGCGCTCAGTCCCGGCAAGCTCGCGATCAGGCCGCGCATGAAATGTCTCCCGGCATCGGCAAGATCGAACATTATAGCGGATCCGCACGCCCTGGACCGAGCGGTGCCCTACATTTTCCCCCACGGCCACCTCTCGACCTCGCGCCCACCGTCACCGCATAATGTCCGGACCGTGACGGGGAAAAATCCACCGGACCACTCCAGTGGCCACAGCGATGCTCTCGCCGGCGCACTCCTCGGTGTCGCCCTGTTCGGCGTGTACGCGCTAGGAGCTGCCCGCACGATCTACGTCGGCGACAGCGGCGAGCTGGTGGCGGCCGTCCATACCCTGGGCATTCCGCATCCGAGCGGGTACCCGCTCTACGTCCTGCTCGGCAAGCTCTTCACGCTGATCGTCCCGGTCGGATCGATCGCTTTCCGGATGAGTCTTTTCAGCGCGGCCGCCGCGGCCGCCGCGTGTGGCGGGCTGTTCGTGCTGGCGCGTCGACTCGGGCTCGGCCGTGAGGCCGCCCTCCTGGCGAGTCTACTCCTGGCGTTCGCTCCGAGCTTCTGGTCGCAGGCAAACGTGCAGCGCGCCTACGCGCTCAACGCACTGTTCGTCGTGGCGGCCACCGGATCAGCGGTGCACTGGCTGCGTGTGCGAACCGAACGATCGATCGCGTTGGCGTTCTTCTTGTGCGGGCTCGGCTCCAGCAACCACACCTTCATGGCGATCTATGCAGTGGCGCTCGGCGTCTACATGCTGGGCGTGGATCGGGCAGTGATCGCCGCACCGGCGGCGTTCATGCGTCGCGGTGTGGTCATCGGTGGATCGTTCCTCGTGGGTCTGCTGCCGTACGCGTACTTGCCACTGCGTTCGCGAATGAACCCGCGGCTCGACTGGGGGAACCCGGAGACGTTGCAGGGCTTCTCCGACGTCGTGCTGCGCGAGGACTTCTGGGAGCGGGCGTGGAT
>SPBQ01000125.1 GCA_004525875.1 Myxococcales bacterium | reverse complement strand
CACCACGCTCGAGGCGCTGGCCGTCGAGCTTCGCGCACGCAACGTCTCGGCGCGCGACGGCGCCGATCTCGACCGCTACCGCATGCAGGCCGAGTCGTGGTGGGAAGATCAGATCGCCTCACGAACGAAGGCGGAGAACGGCGGCATCCACCCCGCCCAGGTGATGCAGGCCGTCGGCAAGAGGTTCGGCAAGGATGCCGTCTACGTGACCGACGGCGGCATGACGTCGCTGTGGGCCGGCTGGTTTCTGCCATCGACCCGGCCGCGGTCCTACCACGGCATCACCGAGCTCGGCATGCTCGGCACCGGTATCCCCTCGGCGATCGGCGCCAAGCTCGCGGCACCCGAGCGCGACGTCGTCTGCGTGACGGGCGACGGCGCCGCCGGCTTCAACTTCATGGAGATGCAGACTGCGGCCCGCGAGAACCTCGACGTGACGACCGTCGTCTTCGCCGAAGGCTCGTGGACCATGGAGGAGCCGAGCGAGCTGGCCGCCTACGGACGCACGTTCGGCACCGAGATGGGCGAAGTGCACTGGAACGTCGTGGCCGAGGGTCTGGGCTGCCATGGCGAGCCCGTCGAATCGGCCGACGAGCTCGACGCGGCGATCGACCGCGCCGCCTCCTACCGCGGGCCGGCGGTGGTGTGCGTGCGGACCGACGTCGCCGCCAACCGCGCGGTGCCCGAAGAGCTGTTCATGCGCTTCATGGAGGTCTATCAGGGGCCGATTGGCTGAGGCGTCGCCGGCTGCGCGCGAGCGCGCAGCATCTCGCCCGCCGCCGCCGGACCGTAGACCACGGCCGAGTTCCACGTCCGGCGCTACTTGCGGCGCGTCAGCCAGTAAATGTCGTGGTCGTCGATCCGGACGTGCCACTCGGGGGGCACGAACAGCGTCGTGTTCGACGCCTCGATGACCGCGAGCCCGTTGATCTCGTTGCCGGGCTTGAGCGACTCCATGCGCCAGACGTCCGCGTCCGTCCACTTGTTGCGCTGAAAGACCGGGCGCTTGAACTTGAACGCTTCCTTGTCGGGCTCCTTGGCGGAGAGCTCGTGCTTGCGCAGCTTCGGCTTCACCGTGCTGACCTTGGCGATCACGCACACCTCGGTGATCAGATACGTGCCGCCGTCCGGCTTGGCCGCGAGCGTGAACATCCTGGTGTAGAGGTCCTCGAAGGCAGCGATCAGCCGCTCGAGATCCTCTTGCTTGTCGAGCGCGTCGACGGGCGAGACCACCTCGACGTCCTCGAGCTGCCCGAAGTAGCGAATGTAGGCCACCCGGCTCAGCGAGATCTGGTCCTCGCGAAAGCCTTCGCCCTCGAGCTCGGTGAGCAGCTCTTGCTCGAGCGCACGCCAGGCCGCAGCGATCGTTTGCACGTATGCCATGCGCGTCTCACCATCGAGATCCGGCGACAGCAGCGCCTGCACGCTCTTGTGGCGCCGGTGCGAGTAGTCCATGCACGCGCCGCCCCACGCAGAGAACGCGCCGGCGTGCGGCACGGTGACGACGGCCTTCCACGGATGGTCGCCCGCGTAGCCGAGCAAGTGCAGCGGCCCTCCCCCACCGTAGCCGAGGAGCACGTACTCGCGCAGGTCGTGGCCGACCATGAGACTGCGCACGAGGTGTTCTCGCATCATGACGTTGAGTAGCTCGAGGCAGGTCTCCGCCGCCCCGTAGACCTCGAGACCGAGCGGATCGGAGATCCTCTCCTTGAACAGGTCGTAAGAGACCTGCTTGTTCACCTTCACCTTGCCGCCGAGGTAGTTGTCCTCGTTGAGGATGCCGAGCAGGAGATTGACGTCGTTGATGGTCGGCGTGGTGTTGCCCGCCTCCATGAACGTCGGGCCCGGCGTACCGCCGGCCGAGTCGGGGCCGAGCTTGATTCGCCTGGTCTGCGGGTCGAGCCGGATGTAGGTGCCCGTGCCGGCGCCGATCGACGTGATGCCAAGCATCGGCACGTTGACGTACATGTCCTGGAAGCCGGGCTCGCGATCGATCGGCAGGACACCGGCCGTGATGGCACCGGCATCGAAGCTGGTGCCGCCGACGTCCGAACAGACGATGTTGTCCTCGCCGATCACCGTCGACAGGTACTTCGCGCCCATCAGCCCGCCGACCGGACCGGACATCGCCGCCTCGAACAGGCGCGGGTAGCGAATGTTGGTGATGCCGCCGTAGCCGAGCACGGTCTTCAGGCTGTGCTCGTATCCGACCTTCGCGAGCTCCGCCTCGATGCGGAACAGCTGCTTGCGAGCCGGATCCGACGCATAGGCCTGCACCACGGTCGCATTGGCGCGCGAGATCTCACGCGTGGTGGGCGCAACGCGGCTGGAAAGCTCGAGGACGACCTCGCGCCCGACCTCCTTCATCACCTTGCGGGCAATCTCGGCGGCGCGCTCCTCGTGAGCGGGGTTGTTGAACGATTGCAGGAAGATGATCGCGATGGCCTCGACTTCCTCGTCGACAAGCAGCTCGCGCACGCCCCGCTCGGCCTCGTGCTCGTACATCGGGATGACGATCTGACCGAAGCCGTCGATGCGCTCCGTCACGCCGCGCGCGAGCCGCCGCGGCACCAGCGGGACGCGGTGCTTGCGGTACTGCATGTGCGTGATCTCGGACCACTGCTCGTTGATGAAGGTCTGCTTGCCGCGGCCCTGGGCGATGATGTCCTCGAAGCCTCTCGTCACGATGATGCCCGTCTTGTAACCGTTCATGTTGATGACGGTGTTGAGCATCGACGTGCCGGTGTAGATGGCCGTCTCGATATGCTTGCCGAAGCTCTTCCCTTCGGCGCTGTCGACGCCCATGTACTCGAGCGCTTCCCAGAACGAGTCCAGGTAGCCGATGCTCTCGTCGTGAGGCGAGGTCGGAGCCTTGCCGATCACGCTGCGGCCTTCTTCGTCGACGATGATCACGTCGGTCATCGTTCCGCCCGCGTCGCAGGCTACGAGATAACGACCCATCTGAAGCAAAGCCTCCCTCGGGCGCCCGAAGCACCCGCTCGTCCTGCCGTCCCGGCGCCTACTTCTCCGTGGCCGGCTTTCCGAACAGCCGACGGAAGAAACTGATGATCGCCGCTAGAAACGTCTTGAGCAGCAGCGACACGATGCTGATCGCTTCCGGCTCTGCCGGTGCGCTCGCCGCGCGGGCGGCCGCCGGCTGACCGACCGGCAAACCCGTTGCCGTGGCGCTCGAGGTGGCGGCAGCACCCGCGGACATCGCGTCACCCGATTCGAGTTGCTTCTTCGCCTTGGCGACGAACTGCTTGAAGAGCTGGTGAGATACGCCCTTGATCATGCGGCTGCCCACCTGCATCACACGGCCGGTGAGCTCCACGCTGGCGGTCGCCACGAGCTCCGTCCTGCCGTCGGGCAGGATGCGCAGGGCGCTGTTCATCGTGCCGCGTGCGGTGCCGCCACCGGCTTCGGTGCCCTCGGCCGCCATCACGACGGTACGCGCCCGTTCGTCGACGTCGGTCATCGCGACCTTGCCCTTGTAGGCCGTGCTGATTGCGCCGATCTTGATGCGGATCGAGCCCACGAAGTTGCGCTCGTCGACGACCTCCTCCAGCTTCGCGCCCGGCATGCACGCGGCCACCTTGGCGGGGTCCATGACGAATGCCCAGACCTCGTCGATCGACGCCTGGACCTCGAACTTCTCCTCGATATCGATTGCCATCTAGTTGGGATGCCGCCCGGGCGCGGCCAGGGTTTTCCCCGCTCAGGGAAGCCCGGAAGCGGAGTGAAACACGTTCTAGTCGGCGCAACTATGTGGCAGACGGCGAGCAATCGCAACGGCCGGATCGGCCCGCCGCGGACGCGGCGACCCCCGACCGTAGAACGCGACGGGAGGTCGTCCAGGGGCGAGGGTCAGCGCCCGCGAACGGGCTTCGGGCCGGGGACGCGCCGTCGGTATTCCCCGTCGACGGTGTACTGGTCGTGCTGGTTGAAAACCTTGACCGGGTACCAGCCGAAGATCTGGGAGAAGCGGACCATCTTGGTCGTTACCGCCCCCGTGGCGTCGAACACCCACGGGTCGGATTCTTCCTCGAACCAGAGCGTCACCATGTGGTTGCCGGTGCCCTTGTCGCTGCGGACGATGGCCCGGTAGAGCTGGGTGCGGTCGAAGCCGAACTCGACGAGCAGCTGGTAGGCGATCAGGTCGAGTCCGTCGCAGTCGTCGCCGTTGGTGGCAAGGAGGTCGGAGACCGTGGGCCAGTGGTCGTCGGCCGGGCCGGACCCCTTGTCGTGGCGGTAGTGCCAGCGCCCTTCCTTGCGCGAGAAGTCGTTGATGCGGGATGCGAGCTGGCGCCGCTCGCCGGTCTCGTAGGCTGCCATCTTGACGACAAGCTTCTCGTCGAGCTGAGCGCCGCGCAGACGCTTGCCCGCGTCCAGCGACACGTCGATATCGGGCTCCGCACGCGAGCGGCGCTGCCACTCATCGATCTTGTCGTACCAGGGATCGCCGCCGGGCGTTGCCTCGGCGAAGAACTCGTAGGTCGGCGGATCGCGCAGCACCGCGCTGCACGACGCGGCTAAGACCATCGCGACCGTCAGTACGAAGATCCGTGAGAGGCGGAACATGATTGCAAGGGAGTGCCGCGTGAGTCGCGGAAGGGAAAGGAACGAGGGGGCACCGCTCTCATCGGGCGGCACCCCCTCGGCAGTCGTCCGACTACTTGAGCGCGATCGTGAGGCCCTGCGGGCCGACGTTCAAGCGCGCACCTTCGGCCGAGGAACGAACGGTGAGAGTCACACCGTGCTCGTTGCGCATGGAGAGGGTCGATCCGCCCGGTCCGGCAGAAGCACCCGCACCGACGGCGACATAGGTGCCGGCGAACTGGTCGATGCTATCGAGGCCGTGGACGTCGCCCTCGCCGATCAGCTTCGCCACACCGAGATCGCCGAGGCCGAATCCCTTGACGCCGAACGCGTGCTTCTCACCGTCGAAGCTCAGCGTGCCCGTGCCCCAGCTGAAGCCGACACCCGCACCGATCGACGTGGTCTGAAAGACGGCGAACGGAGGAGGCGCGGCTTCCACCACGATAACCTCTTCGACATACGCTGAGGGGGGAACGACGATGGGGCCACCGCCCACATCATCCGCCCAGGCGGCGCCTGCGCCCACCAACAAAACCACGGCTCCCGTTGCAAGAATACGTCCGAACATTGGCAAAGCTCCTTTATCTTTGTGGAGTGAGTTCTCGGTGCGTGAGACATCGCTCACGCCAGGCCCGCGGCCGTCCACTGGCGGCAACCCGGGCGCTCGCTGTCGGGGATACTAAGCTCTAGCCTGGTGCCGTGGCAAATTGCACTGGGCGCAGCCGCCCGGCCCGCCGCTCAGGCCGGATCGGCCGCTAGATCGGTCGGATCCACCGGACGCACCTTCATCGTGGTTTCCTTGCGAATCTCGACCGTGCCGCGCGAGGCGCCGCGCGGCTTGGTAACGAAACGGGCGCGGGTACACGACACGGGCACGATCCCCCCCTGTCGAGCTTTGCTGTGAAACGCCGCAATACCGGCCGCCGCCTCGAGCGTGCCGCGATCGGGCTCCCTGTCTTGCTCGGCGCGCAGGATGACGTGGCTGCCGGACATCCCCTTCACGTGGAACCACCAGTCGTCGGGACGTGCCACGCGCAGGCTCAGCTCGTCGTTGTCGGCGGCGCTACGGCCGGCGATGACCTCCCAGTCGCCCGGGAGGCGATAGTGAAGGAAGTCGCGCGGGCGGCCTCGGTTGCGCGAAACGTCGCCCGGGTCTTCGGGCCGCTCATCCTCGGTGCGACGCCTCGCCATTCCCGTTCAGCACCAGGTGTGCTCGCCGGGCGGACTCTCGATGAGCTCCCGGACATTGGCCTCGATGATGCGATAGCCGACATTGCCGGTCAGACGCTGGCGGCCCTCGTTGAAGACCAGCGTCGGGCTGGCCTGGATGGAGTGCTCACGAACCAGATCGAGATCCGCGGCCAGCCGAGCGTGGGCCTGACCATTGTCGAGCAACCACTCGACCTCCTGAACGGACAGACCCTCGTCGGCCGCGATGGCGAGCAGGGCCTCCCGCGACGAGATGTCTACGAGATCGCGAAAGAACGCCTCGCGAACCGCCCATGCTGTGCGCTCGAACAGCCCGGCGGGCCGTACGCCGCCGCCGTGCTCCCGGGCCTCGAGGATGCGGGCTGCACTGAGCAGCAGGTGGGCCGGCATCGACGAGCACGGTGCGTCCCGCGTCCAGATCTCGTCGTGGACTCGCACGTGGTCGAAGCGTGCCGCGACTCCCTTCACGTGATCGGAGTAGGCGCGCGCACCGCCACGTCCCCCCCAGGCCTTCTCGAGCTTGCCGCGCGTGTCGCCGAACACGGATACGAAATGGAAGTCGACCTCGACCGCCTCACCGAACGTCTTGCGCAGCTCGTCGATGCGGATCTGGGACACGTAGGCCCACACGCACAGGACGTCCGAGAAGTGGGTGATGCGGATCGGTTGCACCGGTTCGGTCGGCGGCATCGCGCAACAGCTTAGTCAGAGTGGATGGGCAGATCGAACGTGACGTTCGGCGAGCGCCGGGTCCGTCGCAACCGGGCCGAGCCCGGCGCACGCAAGTCGGAGCGAGCTACTCGGGATCGCCGGCGTCGCTATCGCCGCTGTCGCTGTCGCCCTCGCTGTCGGCGTCGTTCTCGCCAGCGTCGGTGGTCTCGCGAAGCGTGCGGAGCTCGGCGCGCATCTGTTCACCCGTCAGCTTGGGCTCGGCTCTCGACAGCGCAGCCACGACGCCCGCGACCACGAGATCCGGATCGATCTCGATCTTCTGGCGCTCGAAATCGCCGCCGACCTGATAACCGACACTGTAGCCGAGCTTCGCCTCATCGGT
>SPBQ01000328.1 GCA_004525875.1 Myxococcales bacterium | reverse complement strand
CGTCAGGCGCTCCGGCGGCGTCGAGTACGGCGAGGGCCCGGTTCGGCGCGGATCAAAGAAGGCCGCGAAAATGGTCTAAGCAGGCCGCCGGAGGCGGCGTCATGCGATGGTAAGGCGAGCTACTAACGCCGGCCGGTGCGGCCGGAGATGTGCTCGACCGCTTCCTCCGGCGACTCCGTGGTGAACACGATGTCGGGATCATCCGGCGAGATCGTGCCGTTCTCGATCATCGGGCCGCGGATGAAGGCGCCGAGGTCACGCCAGTACTCGGCTCCCATGACGACGATCGGAAAGCTTTCGATCTTCGCGGTCTGTACCAGCGTCGCCGTCTCGAACACCTCGTCGAGCGTGCCGAATCCGCCCGGCAACACGATGAACGCGCACGAGTACTTCACGAGCATGACCTTGCGAATGAAGAAGTAGCGGAACGTCACCCAGCGATCGAGATAGGGGTTGGGTTTTTGCTCGAAGGGAAGGCGGATGTTGCACCCGATCGAGCATCCGCCGGCATCGCGCGCGCCGCGGTTCGCCGCCTCCATGATGCCGGGTCCGCCGCCGGTCATGCCCGTGAAGCCGGCCTCGGCCAGGCGTCGGCCAACGCTGCGGGCCAGCGCGTAGTAGGGATGATCCGGCGCGAAGCGAGCCGAGCCGAACACCGTCACGCAAGGGCCGAGGCGGCGCAGCGCGATGAAGCCGTGGGCGAACTCGATGAGGATACGGCCGAGGCGCAGGTAGTCGCCGCCGAAGCGGGCCGGGCCGGCGAGCAGGTGTCGGTCGTGCGGGTCGCGCGGACGCAGGTTCCACGGGAGGTCGTCGGCGTGAGGGGCGCGGTCGGCCATGGCGCGAAGCTAGCCGTGCCGTGTGGCGCGGGCAAAGTGTGTGTTGCGGCGCTCGCGGGCCGGCGATCTCAGTGGCTGCGGTAGCGCACGAGGCGGCCGGGCGGCGTGTAGGTCGGTATCGACGCGAGGCGTCCCTGGAACACGTCCTGGACGACGTCGAGCAGCAGGTCCGGGTCGAGCGGCTTGAGGATTGTCATGTCGGCCCCGCACACGAGCAGGTCGCTCATATCGTCGGGCCCGCCGGGGACCGTGCTGACCAGAATGAAGGTCTCGGCGAGCTCGGGAGTCGCGCGGACCGCCGCGCAGACCGCGTAGTGCTCCAGGCGTGGCGAGAGTCGGTGGAGCACGACGACCTTCGGCCGGTGCTCGCGGATCTCTTCGATCGCCGCGATGCCGTCGGCAGCGGTGATCAACTCGATGTCATGTCCCTCGAAGAGAATCTGGATGGCGATACGCATGCGAGCGTCCTCATCGACCCAGACGACGCGATTGCTCAGTGTTTCTTCTTTCATCGAGCCTTGCGGCGGGACGTGCCGATATGGAGGGGCGCGTCATGCCGCGGCACGACGCGCCCGCTCGGAGCGGGCAAGAGAGAACCGAAACGGAGAATCGCCGGATCAACCGACCGGCGTCGTTGCATCGACCGGCGTGGTGTCCAGCGCGGTCGTCACGGCGGCCATGACGTCCGTGATGCCGACGCCGAGGCCGGTGAGGACGCTGACGACAGCAAGTGAGAAGACCGCGAGCAGGAGCGCGTACTCGGTGGTGGCCGCACCGCGCTCGTCGTAGCCGAGATTCATGAGCGAATTCATCAAGTGTCCCTCTGTACCGAATCCCGTCTCGAGTCCCGTCGAGACGTGCCGGTTCATCGAGCAACAGCCGTGCCGACCGGCGACGCCCGGGTCGGTATGTAGTGTGCTTCGGCTGGCGAGCAGGCAGCCGGCATGGAGGGCGGCCGCGCGGATCGCGGGGTGCTCGTGTGGTGATTTTCACGAATTGCGGGAACTGCCTGACTGCCGTGTGGCCGGCGGGCATACGACCGCGCAACGCATCTGCCCGGCTGCGCGCACAGGCGTCTTGCGTAGCAATCGCGGTCCGGCCGTGCCGGTCGGGCGGGGCGATGCTGCACGACGACCCCATGCACAATTGCAGGGCTGCACGTGTGCGATCGCGCGCCGCTGGTCGTGGCGAGAGCGGTCAGTGGAAGTCGCGGCTGCGCGTCACCCCGGGGTGCGAGCGCGGTCGTGAGCGCAATCGGGGCGACCATAGTTTTTCGGCCACGAGGTGAACGACGTCCTGCTGCATCTGGATCCGTCCGGTGACACCGAGGAACGCCGCCGTCTTGGCCAGTGGCGCGAACTGCTCGAAGACCCGCTCCCACAGTACGAGATTCACGAAACCCGTCTCGTCCTCGAGCGTCATGAAAACCACGCCGCCGGCCGTGCTCGGCCGCTGACGACAGATGACGATGCCGGCATAGCGGATGTGAAGGCCGCTCTGCATCGTCGCCACGGTGCGTGCGTCGGGGAGGCCGCGTTCGCGTAGCTCCGCGCGCAGCGGCTTCAGCGGGTGACCACGAGTGCTATGACCGCTGCTGCGGTAGTCCCAGCGGATTGTCTCGAAAGCGTCGAGATCGTCGAAGTGCGGCGTGTCGGCCCGGGACTCGGCGACGATCGACGGCAGCGAGTCCTCGCAGAGGCGGGCCAGTGGCAGCACCGTCCACAGCGTCGTGCGACGGTCGTATCCGAACCGGTCGAGCGCGCCGGCTTCAGCGAGCGTCTTGAGCGCCTTCTCGCCGAGCGCCGTGCGACGGGCGAAGTCCTCGAGCGATTCGAAGGGGCGGGTGCGGTGCGCCGTCTCGATGCGCCCACCGTCATCGGCCGACAACCCCTTCACGTAGCGCAGGCCCATGCGCAGCGATAACGGCGTCGAAGCGCCGCTGGTGCTGTCGACGCTATCGGCGGGAGGTTCCAGCGTGCAGTCCCAGCGGCTCTCGAGCACGTCGATCGCACGGATCTCGAGACCGTGACGCTTGGCGTCGTCGACGATGGTGGCGGCCGAGTAGAAGCCCATTGGCTGGGCGTTGAGCAGCGCGCACGTGAACTCGGCCGGCCAGGTGTGCTTGAGCCATGCCGTGGCGTAGGCGATCAGCGCGAAGCTGGCTGCGTGGCTCTCGGGGAAACCGTACTCGCCGAAGCCGCGGATCTGCTCGAACACCCGCTCGGCGAACTCGCGTGCGATGCCCTTGTCGAGCATGCGCGAGACGAGCCGCTCGTGATGACGCTCGATGCGGCCCGATTTCCTCCAGGCCGCCATGTCGCGGCGCAGCTGATCGGCCTCGCCCGGCGTGTAGTCGGCGGCCACGACGGCCAGGCGCATGACCTGCTCCTGGAACAGCGGCACGCCGAGCGTCTTCGCGAGCACTGGCTCGAGGCTGGCGTGAGGGTAGGTGACGACCTCTTCTCCGCTGCGGCGGCGCAGGTAAGGGTGAACCATGCCGCCACTGATGGGGCCGGGGCGCACGATGCTCACCTCGATGACCAGATCGTAGAAGCAGCGCGGGCGAAGCCTCGGCAGCATGGCCATCTGCGCGCGACTCTCGATCTGGAAGACGCCGACGGTGTCGCCGCGGCAGACGGCGTCGTAGGTGCCTGGATCGTCGGGCGGAATCGCGGCCATCGACATTTCGAGGCCGTGGTGCTCGCGCAGCAAATCGAAGGCTGAGTGCAGGTGGGTGAGCGCGCCGAGGCCGAGAAGGTCGACCTTGAACAGGCCCAGCTCTTCGAGGTCGTCCTTGTCCCACTGGATGACGGTACGATCGGCCATAGTGCCGTTCTCGATCGGTACGATGTCGTGCACCGGCTCGTGCCCTAGCAGGAAGCCGCCGGGATGGATGGAGAGATGGCGTGGAAAGTCGAGGATCTCGCCGGCCAGCTCGAGCAAGTGCTCCGCGGCCGGCGACGACATGTCGATGCCGGCCTGCTGCAGCGCCTCCCCGGGGATGGTCCCGTGATGAGGGAGCAGCCTCGCGAGCCGATCGAGCGTGGTCTCGGGAAGGCCGAGCACCTTGCCGACGTCGCGGGCTGCCGAGCGCGGCCGGTAGCGGATGACCGTGGCGGCCATGGCGGCACGCGAGCGGCCGTACTTTTCGTAAACGTGCTGGAT
>SPBQ01000331.1 GCA_004525875.1 Myxococcales bacterium | reverse complement strand
GTCGTGACGCTCGTCTTGCTCGGACAACGTCTCCATGAACCGCCGCATGAGTTCGTCGCTCGTGAGCCGCTCGAGCTCGGCGAGCTGCTCCGGAGTGAGCTTCGGAAAATTGCGCGGGTCGCTCAACCACTCCATGACCTCGTCGGTCACGTCGATCGAGCCCTCCACCCCCTTGAAGATCCGCGCGAAAACTCGATCGAAGTGGTCATAGAACGCTTCACTCTTCACCAGGCAGGCCCGCGAGATGTGGTAGAAGCGCAGCAGGCTCGATCCGTGCAGATTCTTCGTGAGCGCGTCCATGAGCGTGAGCCATTCCTGGATGCCGACCGGAACACCCTCGTCGCGAAGACCGTAGAACAGATCGAGGAACATAGGGGCTGCCTGGGGCTACTGGTTGTAGCGCGGACCCAGATCGCTCCAGTTCGACGGTAGGTTGCCGCCGCGGTCATCGTAACCGCGCAGCGCCTCGGTATCCTGCTCGTTCTTCAGCAGCGCTCCGACGAATGGAATATGAGCTTCGACCTGCTTCTGCGTGATACCCGCCCGCAGAAGCGCGGAGATCCAGTCGATCAGCTCGGACGTCGAGGGCTTCTTCCTGAGCTCGCCCTGCTCACGCAGCCAGTAGAACTTGATGAGAACTTGGTCGAGGAGCTGGGCATCGAGGTTCTTGTGATGGACCGCGACGATCTTGCGCATCAGGTCGGTGTCCGGAAACTCGATGAAGTGGAACACGCAGCGGCGCAAGAACGCGTCGGGCAGCTCCTTCTCGTTGTTCGACGTGATGATCATGAGCGGACGCTCTGCGGCCACGATCTCTTCGCCGGTCTCCGTGATCGTGAACCTCATCTCGTCGAGCTCGTGAAGCAGATCATTCGGGAACTCGATGTCGGCCTTGTCGACCTCGTCGATCAGCAGAACCTGCCGCGACGCCGCCTTGAATACCCGTCCGAGCGGGCCGAGCTTGATGTAGTGATTGATGTCGCCCACGTCGCCGCCGCCGAAACGGCTGTCGTTGAGACGCTGGACCGTGTCGTAGACGTAGAGGCCATCGGCCGCCTTGGTCGTCGACTTGATGTGCCACGACTCCATCGGCAGCGAGAGAGCCTCGGCCACGTGGCGTGCGAGCAGCGTCTTGCCCGTTCCCGGCTCGCCCTTGATGAGCAGCGGCCGCTCCAGCGCCAGAGCACAGTTGACCGCATCGACCAGCGGTTCGGACGCAATGTAGTCCTGCGTTCCGGTGAACTTGTAGAAGCCGTTGCCGTCTGCCATGGAACCTCCGGGAAACAGTCGAGCTCGGCAGCTTTGCCGAAGCCGCGGGCTGGTTCAACCGCGCAAACCGCGCGATTCCGACGGAGGTACCCAAGTGAGCGGTTCCGATTCCAGAATGCCGCCCCGATCCGACAGCGTCGATGGGGTCGACCTCGCCGTCGATGGCCCCGTGGCCACCATCACGCTGGCCCGGCCACAAGCGCGCAACCGGCTCTCGAAGGTGATGCTCGAGAGCGTGGTCGCGCACTGCAGCGATCTCGCCGACGACGACGCCGTGCGGATCGTGGTGCTGCAGGCCGAGGGGCGCGACTTCTCGACCGGCGTCGACCTCCTCGACCCTGAGCTCCTAGCGATCGCGCGCGAGCCGATCGGTCTCAGACGCCGCAGCCTGCTGCTCGGCCCGCGGGTCGTCGACGCGCTTCAGTCGCTGCCCCAGCTCACCATCGTGGCGATGCACGGCTACTGCCTCGGGGGCGGTGGCTGCCTGGCGCTGGCCTGCGACCTGCGCGTCGGTGCGGCGGACCTCCGTTTCGGCATGCCCGAGGTCAGCCGCGGCATGAACATGAGCTGGCGCACGGTTCACCTCATGGTCGCCCTGTGGGGCCCGACCCGGACCAAGGAGCTTCTCGTGACGGGGCGCGAGCTCGACGCGGAAACGGCTCTCGCATGGGGGCTGATCAATCGCACCACCGCTGCCGGGGCCGAGGCCGTACAGACCGAGGCCCGCGCATGGGCCGTGGAACTGGCCGAACGCACACCGCCGATCGCTGCCACGATGGTGAAAGAGACGGTCAACGCGATCGCGAACGCGCACGCGAGCACGGTTCACATGGACACCGACCAGTTCATCCTGACGCAGACGACGGACGACTTTCGCGAAGCCGTGATGTCCTTCAAGGAGAAGAGGCCTCCGCGCTACCGCGGAAGTTGAGAGAGAAGCTCCGTCAGTTCGCGGGGTCGTCGGACAGACGGGCGGATGGCGACGGCTCCTCGCCGCTGCTACGGAGACTGTCGATCACCGAGCTCAGGACGTCAGCCGTCGCCGAGTCGCTCACGTTGCGCGTCGGAGCGAAGCCATCGAAGTAGGCCGCGTTCAGACCGTCGAGACGAAACTCGGTGAGCATCAGCACAGGAACGTCGCGGGTCTGTTCGGACGAACGCAACGCGCCGACCAGTCGGCTGCCGTCGATCGCACCGCCAGGAGGGCCGAGGATCACGAGATCGGGCGCGACTCCGGCGACCAGCTCGAGAGCCGACTCCTCGTCACCCGCAACGGCAGCGCTGTAGCCCTGGGCCGTGAGCTTGTGGCGGATGCTGGCGCTCTCCTCCTCGTCGCTGTGAACGATGAGCACGTACTTGCCCTGCTTACCGATGAGCCTCTCCGCGGTGGCGACCAGAGCCGTCTCACCGACCGGCTTGCCAAGAAACGCGTTCGCGCCGAGTGCGAGTCCCCGGTCGCTGTGTACGTGCCCGCTGAGAACGGACATCAACAGGACCGGAACGTCACACAAAACCGGGTCGGCCCGTAGCTCTTGCAGAACCTCGTAGCCGTTCTTCCCGGGCATCATGATGTCGAGTGTGATGAGCGCCGGTTTCTCGATGCGCGCAAGCTCGAGCGCTTCCTCACCGTCAGCCGCCTGCACCACCTCGAAGCCGTTGCGCCCGAGAAGGTAGGCCACGAGGTCGCGCGTGGCAGGTTCGTCGTCGACGATCAGGACCTTGCCCGCTCGCGAAGCATCGCCGGCCGAAACATGGTCGCGTGCAGCTACTCCCGGGATCGTGAAACGAAATCTGCTGCCGTGACCTGGTTCGCTCTCCACCCAGATCTCACCACCCCAGTGCTCGATGAGCTCCTTGCACACGGGCAGGCCGAGCCCCGAGCCCTGCGGCCGATCGGTAAGGACGTCACCGATCTGCTTGAACCGGTCGAAGATGAGCTTACAGTTCTCCTCCGCGATACCGATCCCGGTGTCACTGACTGTCACGCACACCAATCCGTCACGCCAGGGCTCGGCCGTCAGCTCGATCTTCCCACCATTCTCAGTGAACTTGATCGCATTCCGTATCAGGTTGCTGGTCACCTGAACGAACTTGTCGCGATCTACCGTGACCGCATCGATGTCGTCAGGCGCGATCGCAGACAGCGATAGGCCGTGCTCGTGCGCGTCGGGACGATGGAGCGTCACCGCCTGCCGCAGCAGATCCGTAGCGTCGGCCTCCTTGAACGTCCACTCGAGACCCCCCGTATCCATCTTGGACAGGTTGAGTAGGTCGTTGATGAGCCGGCTGAGGCGTGCGCCCTCGTGCGCGATGATTCCGGAGAACTTACGCGCAACGTCGGGGCGCTCCTCGGCGTTTTTCTCGAGAATTTTCGCGGACGAGATGATGCAAGACAACGGCGTACGGATCTCGTGCGACACCGTGCTGACGAAATCGGACTTCATCTGCTCGAGCTCGCGCTCGCGCGTGATGTCACGAATGATGGCCGTGTAGGAGTCGCGGCCGGCGACGGACATGCGGCTCACGACGATGTTCATCGCGAACTCGTTGGCATGACCGCGGAGCCCCTCCAGCTCGCTACGTTTGCCGCACAGTTCAGCCAGAATGAACTCGGGGTGGTCCGCGAAGTCGACGTTGCGTGGATCGTCGCCCGGGAATCTCATCAGCATGGCGATGCTGCTGCCGACGATCTCGTCGGCAGC
>SPBQ01000070.1 GCA_004525875.1 Myxococcales bacterium | reverse complement strand
GACGCCGAGCTGGGCGAGCAGCGCCGGGTCGGCCCATGCGCCGCGCTCGCCGGCGAGCTCGGCGCGCCGTGCGTCGTCTACTTCGCCGGCACCGGCCAGCACGATGCTCCCCTGCGGCGGAAAGCTGCCATCGATCGCACGCACCTCGGCAAGCCGCGAAGCGCCGGGTGCCCACACCATCGAGTACATCTGCACGAGCTCGGCCGTCACGCCGCCGTCCCGGGTCCCCGCGTCGCCGGCGACCACGGCCTCCGCGACGGCGTCGATGCGTGCACGCTCCTCGGCCATGAGCGGTCGGCTCGAGCTGACACGGACGTCGGAGCCGAGAAAAGAGCGCGATCGTCCGGCCAACGTGCGCTCGATCGATCCTTGCAGGCCGTCGAGCGTCATCGCGCCGGCAAGCCCCAGCGCCAGGTTCACGACGAAGAAGATCGCGAATGCGGGCTGGTGTCGCAGGTCGCGCAGCGCGAGCTTCAGGAGCGTCAGCACGCGCGCGCGGCTTCCGTGCCGGCTCGATGATCCGCGAGACGCCCGTCGCGCAGCACGAGGCTGCGATGGCAACGGGCGGCCAGCTCGCGACTGTGCGTGACGAGGAGAAGCGTCGTACGCCGACGCTCGACGAGTTCGAACAAGAGGTTCATGACGTCGGCACCCGTCTTCTCGTCAAGATTGCCGGTGGGCTCATCGGCCACCAGCAGCACCGGCTCGGACACGATCGCTCGCGCCAGAGCGACGCGCTGAGCCTCGCCGCCGCTCAGCTGGGCCGGGAAGTGATCCAGCCGGTGCGTGAGGCCGACCATCTCGAGCGCAATCTCGGCTTTCTCGACGATGGAGGCCTTGCCATCGACAGCGGCTCCGTCCGCGTCCTCGCGAAGCTCGAGCGGCAGCGCCACGTTCTCGAGAGCAGTGAGGCTCTTGATGAGGTGGAAGTGCTGGAACACGATCCCCACCGTGCGCGCGCGGAAGCCGGCAAGATCGACCTCGGCAACAGAACCGAGGTCGAGTTCGTCGACTACCAGAGTACCGGAGGTCGGCAGGTCGAGGCCCGCGAGCAGCGAGAGCAGTGTCGACTTTCCGCTGCCCGACTCACCGAGGATCGCCACCGTCTCGCCGCGCCGCACCTCGAGGTCGATGCCTTCGAGCACGCGGACGACACCTGCCGCCGTCGTGAACTCCTTGTACACGCCGACCGCGTGAATGACGCAGTCGGCGTCACCCAACGTGGTGGTGGCCTTCACCGGCCGGTGCTCCCGGGTTCGTCGTCTCGCGGCGAGCCGGCGGGGGGAGCATCAGCCGCCCCCGCCTCGGCCAGCCCGAGCAGCGGCACCAGATACTCGATCACCGTGTCGGCGACGATCGAGTAACCACGCGCCGTCGGATGGATGCCATCGGGCAAGTTGAGCTCGGGATCGGTCGCCACGCCGTCGAGCAGGAACGGGATGAGTGCAACGCCGTTGTCCGCCGCCAGATCGACGAAGATTCGCTCGAAGGCCTCGGTGTGCTCGGTCCCGTAGTTCGGCGGCAGCTTCATGCCTGCCAGCAGGACGATGAGCCCCTCCGTCTTCGCGAGATCGATGGCCGCGGCAAGATTGATTTTCGTCGTCTCCGGCGCGATGCCGCGCAGACCGTCGTTCGCGCCCAGCGCCAGCACCAGGACGTCGGGCTTGCGACGCAGCTGCCAGCGAAGCCGAGACACCGCGCTCGCGGTCGTCGACCCGCTGATACCGGCATTGACCACCTCGATATCCGGCCAGCCGCGATCCGCAAGCCGCGATTCGACGATGGCCGGGTACGCATGCTCGGGCTCCACCTGGTAGCCCTCGGTGAGCGAGTCGCCAAGGCAGACCACGAGCGGCGTGCCCCCGTCTGCCGCCAGCAGCGTGTCGACCTCTAGCAGGCCCTCGAGGACCGGCGCAGCCACGACGACTGCAAGGAGAACGACACCGAAACGACGCACGGGCGGCAGCGTACCAGCATCCCTCGATGGCCGCGAAACAGCCGAACCACGCCCGAGGTCGGACCGCATGACACACCCGACCATCCTGTGTAGCGTCGCACACCGGAGGAGCCACCATGCGAACCCTGATCGAGAGCTACCAGAGCTTGCCCGGTGAGCACTGCGGCAGCGTCGCCATGCGCGGCCTGCTCAAGCACTCTTGCGGCCTCGAGCTTCCCGCGGACGTCGTGTTCGGCCTCGGCTCGGGTGTCGACTGCGCTTACCTTGCCGGCGCCGCCATGGACCCGGCCGCCGTGGTCTTCGGACGCACCGTCACGATGGAAGTCGACGTGGCTGCGGCGCTCGACGTCGACTACCGCGAGCAGCCCGAACCGGACGACGACAAAGCCTGGCAAGACGTTCGCGACGAGGTTCTCGCGGGTCGGCCGAC
Organism: Myxococcales bacterium; assembly: GCA_004525875.1. The sequence continues at coordinate 6,285 of SPBQ01000070.1, read as the reverse complement.
CATGCTGTCGGGCGACATCCTCTATCTCGACTACCGGGAGTACAAGGTCCACTTCCCCGGGCACCGCTTCGTCCTGGTCGGCTTCGACGACGACATCGAGAAGGCCTTCATCGCCGATCGCATCCGGCCCGAGCCCGAGGCTTGCTCGTACGGCGCGCTGATGAAGAGCCGCAACCCGCCCGAAGGCATGTCGCCGCGCAACCTCTGGGGCCGCTTCCACTCCACCCGCACGGGCCGCAGCGTCGAGGACGCGTGCCGGCTTGCGATCGACCGTTGCGCCGAGCGCATGCTCGGCGCAACGGTCACCGGCCTCGGCGATCTGCAGGCCGGCGAAGAGGTCAGCATGACCGCGGGCGTGGCCGGCATCCCCCGCCTGGCCCGCGAGATCCCGGCCTGGGCCGAGCGCGACGACGCCGCCTGGATCGCCAGCTACAATTCACGCTGCATCGAGAAGTTCGGCAACGGCGGCGGCAACTTCCGGCGGATGTACGCGAGGTTCCTCGACTGGGTGCGCGACCTCGACGCGAGCCTCGCACCGGCCGACGCACCCGGTCTGGCCGTCCGCGCCGCCGACGGCTGGACAGCACTATCTGCGACGCTCGCGGCGGCATCGAACGACGCCACCGACGCCGCCTTGTGGCGCGAGGCGGCCGCTCAGACGACCACGGTCGCCGACCTCGAGGAAGAATTGTTCACGCGACTCACGCGGCAAAGCTGACGACGCTGGACCGCCGCACGTGGCCGACTTGCGCGACCCAGCCGCGTGGCCATCATGGCGCTGCTCCACCGAGCCGCCAGGCCCCGCGACGTGTCACTGACAGCCCAGCTCCGCAACGCATTCTCGAGCACGACCGTCTCGCGCGGTGAGCTCTGCTTCCGAGCCGGACGCGTCCGCATCACGCGCGCCGAGCGCCGTCGAATCGAATCCCGCGTGGCCGGATCGCGCCGGCGGCCCTATGCCGTGGTTGTCGAGGGCGGCGCGCGACCGGGCGAGACCCCGGAGACCCGCTGCAGCTGCCCGAACTTCAAGGACGGCTCGCCCTGCAAGCACATCTGGGCAACGCTCATCTGCATCGACTCCGCCGACCCGCCGGTCTGGCCGCAGCCGGGCGGCGTGAACCACGCTGCGGTAAGCGTTCACGGCAGCACGGAGGATCATCACGAGGGTGAGCCCGACTCGTGGGTCTCAGCCGACGACGCCACCGAGCGCGGCTCCTCGCACTCCACCTGGCGCCGGCAGCTGCAGGGCATCGAGACCTACAATCGCTCGCTGAGCGATGCGTCGCCGGACGCATCGGGTAATACCGAAACCTGGTATCTTCTCGACGTCGGCGAGACGGCGCGTTCCAGCGCGGTCTCGATCGATCTCTGCTACCGTACGCGGAAGAAAGACGGCACGTTCGGCAAGCTCAAAGCGCTTCGCATCTCCGGTCGCGGACTGCCCGACGGAATCGACGAGCGTGACGTCGCGCTCATCGAGATCCTCGCCGGCAACCAGCTCGGCAGCTCGGCCGACCGCGACTACTACACTCAGCGCGCAATCTCACGGGTGGTGCTCAGTCCCGCGATGCACGACATCCTCCTGCCCCGCCTGTGTGCCAGCGGGCGCTTCGTCTGTATCGACGCCGACACCGATACCGATACCGAGGATGGTGGCGGCAGCATCGTCGACGACGCGACGCCGCTGATCTGGGACGACGGCGAACCGTGGATGTTCCGCATGAAGATCGACAGCGACGCCGCAGGCCAGCGCTGGCACTTCGCCGGGGAGCTGTACCGGGAGGCGGCCACCGCGCCGGCCACGTCGGAGGTGTCAGCCGAGCAGACCGTGCGGCTCGCGGTCCCCGCGGCCCTGTTGCCGACCGGCCTCGTCATCTTCCGTGGCGCGATCGCGAAGATCGACGCCGCCGATCAGTTCGCGTGGATCGTGTTCCTGCGCGGCAAGACCGGCATATCGATCCCCTACTCCGACCGCAATGCGTTTCTGAGTACGCTCTACTCGATGGGCGAGCTGCCGCGCGTGACGCTCCCCGAGCCGCTCGCCGTCAAGGAAACACGCCCCGAAGCCTGGGGCCGGTTGCGTATTCGCTCGCCGGAGAACCACCACGGCGGCTTCCGCAACGGCTTGTTTGCCGACGTCGCGTTCGTGTACGGCAGCGAAGCGTTCCCGCTGCGTGACGCCGGCGTGGGCCGCTACGACGCCGCGACCGGCACCGCACTGGTCCGCGACGGCCAGCGCGAGCGCGAGCTGGCCGCACAGCTCGCCGCCCTCGACCTCAAGCCACCGGCGATGAGCTCGTACTTCCGCGACGAGTTCGACTTCTACTTCCCCCAGGAACGACTCTCCGAGGTGGTCGGCACGCTGAGCGCCGCAGGCTGGCTCGTCGAGACCGACGGCGTCCAGATCCGCAGGCCGGTCGCGCTCAGCCTCGCGGTGCGCAGCGGCGTGGACTGGTTCGAGCTCGACGGGCGCATCGACTTCGGCGCCACCACCGCGACACTGCCACGGCTACTGGACGCGCTGCGCGGTAACAAAAGATTGATCCGCCTGGAAGACGGATCACAGGGCGTCATCCCGCAGGAATGGGTAGAGCGCTACGGCCACATCGCGCGCCTCGGCGTCGCCGGCGAGGATCATCTGCGATTCAGCCGATCGCAGGCCTTGCTGCTCGACGCGCTGCTGGCCGAGCAGGAGAACGTCACGCTCGACCGTGGCTTCACTCAGTTTCGCCGCAAGCTGGCGTCGTTCGACGGCATCAAGCCCCGCAGCGAGCCCCGCGGTTTCCAGGGTACGCTGCGCGACTATCAGAAGGACGGCCACGGCTGGCTCCATTCTCTGCGCGATCTCGGCTTCGGCGGCTGCCTGGCCGACGACATGGGTCTCGGCAAGACCGTCCAGGTGCTCGCGCTGCTGCAGTCACGCCGCACGCGTCGGCTCGGTGAGGGGGAGGAGCTGCGCCCCTCGATCGTCGTCGTACCAAAGAGCCTCGTCTTCAACTGGATCGAAGAGGCCCAGCGCTTCACGCCGCAGCTCCGGACCCTGGACTACACCGGCATCCACCGCGAGCAACGCCGGCTCGACGCGGGCAGCTACGACATCCTACTCACCACCTACGGCACCCTGCGCCGTGACGTCACGCGGCTACGCGAGATGCGCTTCGACTACGCCATCCTCGACGAGGCGCAGGCGATCAAGAACGCCGATTCGCAGGCCGCCAAGGCCAGCCGCCTGCTCAATAGCGACCACCGCCTGGCGATGACGGGGACGCCCGTCGAGAACCATCTCGGCGAATTGTGGTCGTTGTTCGAGTTCTTGAATCCGGGGCTGCTGGGCCAGTCGCGCGTATTCGACGCGCTTCGCAAGGACAGCTCGGACGAGAAGACCCGCACCATGCTCGCCCGTGCGTTGCGGCCGTTCCTGCTGCGCCGGACCAAGGAAGAAGTGCTGAGCGAGCTGCCCGCCAAGACCGAGCAGACGCTGCACTGCGTGCTCTCGGCGCGCGAGCGCCAGGCCTACGATGAGCTGCGCGAATACTATCGGGCGTCGCTCGCCGAACGCATCGAGCGCGACGGCATGAATAAATCGCGGATCCACGTGCTCGAAGCGCTACTGCGGCTGCGCCAGGCCGCCTGCCACCCGGGCCTGCTCGATGCCGATCGGCGCGGTGAGCCGAGCGCGAAGCTCGAGGCCCTGCTCGCCCACGTCGAGGAGATCGTCGACGAAGGCCACAAGGCGCTGGTGTTCTCGCAGTTCACGTCGCTGCTCGCCATCGTCCGCGAGGAGCTCGATCGTCGCGGTACGGTCTACGAGTACCTCGATGGCAAGACGCGCGACCGCGCCGAGCGAGTGAAGCGCTTCCAGGAGGACGCGGACTGTCCGCTGTTCCTGGTGAGCCTCAAGGCCGGCGGTCAGGGCCTCAACCTGACGGCGGCTGACTACGTCTACATCCTCGACCCCTGGTGGAACCCGGCCGTCGAAGCGCAGGCCGTCGACCGCGCGCACCGAATCGGGCAATCGCGCCACGTGTTCGCATACCGACTCATCGCCAGTGACACGGTCGAGGAGAAGATCGTCGAGCTACAGGACAGCAAGCGCGCGCTGGCCGACGCCATCGTCAGCGGCAACACCGGCCCGATCGCATCGCTCACCGCCCAGGACATCCAGCTGCTGCTCGCATAGCACGGCACCGCCTGCATCGGCGGCCGTTCGCGGCAAAGATTCTGTGAACGAGTAGAGAAGACGAAAGCCGGTCCGGCAGGGCTCTCGTCTGCCGGACCGGCCATTCGGGCTCTGCTGGCATCCCGATCTTTCGTAGACCGCACATCGATCCTGGGGAGTAGTCCAGGTCGAGATGCAGCTATCGGACTGCTACCAGCAGTGTGGCAATGAAGGGGGAACTCCTTGCCACACGCCAGCGATTATCATCGTCGACGATTCACGCAAAGCGAACGACCGACATTCGACGCACTTCGCACAAGCCTACGTACTTCCTCCTAGGTCGAAGGCCCGACGCGGTACTACGACCCGTCGCATCTTTGCAGGAGACCGCGAGCCGAGCGCGCCAAGAATGCGACTAGCGCTCAGGGAAGGGCTGGCGGTGCCGGCTCCTCGGATGGCGCGTGGCAGGGCCATTCCGCAAGAAACGCACGATACATGACTTCCTCCGCGCGCAGGTACTCGGCTTGCGTGGCGTCCATCTTGTCGAGATACGCGCGCAGAACCTCGAGCTTTCGTGGCTCGGACTTCCGGGCGTCCGGCCAGCATATCCGCGGCGCGCTGTTCGACGCCGCATCGCCTGACCTGACGCCCTGACTGAAACCGTTGACGAGGCCGCGGCAGTACGCGGCGTCGTACACCGACTTCTCGTTGCCGCAGATCTCTCGCAGATCCTTTCCGTAGAGAATGACCGGCACACCCCGTTTGTCCGAAGCAACCGCGGGAACGGACATGGGCAGCACAAGCATCACAAGGACGACAACCCCTCTCATGCGCGCAACCCTATCGTCCAAGGGGGACCTACACCAGGGCATCAATCCAGATAGCGGTGCTTCGTCACGTGCTGCAGCAGCGCGACCACGATGGCCGTCGTCGTCCCCATGGTGGCACAGGTGGCCGGGCCGATCGTGAACCTCCCGCTCGTCGACAATCAGGCCGTGCGTACCGCGCTCGCCGCGCTCGAGGACGGCTAGCTGCAGCTGAGCTACGCGCGCGTCGTCGCACCGGTGAACGGGTACGTCACCGACCTCACGCTGAGCCTCGGAAGCTACGCGAACGTCGGCGGCCCGCACGGAGATCCTCCGATGCGTGGCGATCCTGCTCGAAGCCCTGGCCTCGAGCGCCCGGGTTCTCGAGCAGCCAATCGAACGCGTCGGCGCCGCGACCGGCGCCGAACGTGCCCCTGCTCCTTTCCTGAACGACGTGAAAGCGACCTTCCTCCCGGTCCAGTCCGAGCTCGAGCGAATGCGCGAGCAAGAGGCCACGCGCGCGGAGGTGGAGGGGGCGCTCGGCGACCCTCCGCGACCTGGTCACAGTTCTCGACACGCTCCAGCATACCCTCGACGGATTCGTCGAGCCGGCAACGCGACCGCGCGCAGCGCTCACTGCCACGCGCATCGCAGCGTGGCTGCAGCCCGATCCGTTTCGCATGCAGATCGCGCTTCGCACGGGCATCGCGGTCAGCATGGCGCTGGTGATCCCGATGACGTTCGGCTGGAGCATGAATACCACCGTGGCACCGGTGGCGTTCATGATCGCGGCCATCCCTACGCGAGGAGCTGTGGCGCAAACGCTACTGGGCATTGCCGTAGTTCTTTGCTTGGGCTGGCTGCTGGCAGATCTCGCGATCGTGTTCGTCGATCCCCTGCTCGAGCGGCTCCCGCTGGCACTTCTCCACGTCGCCACCGTGGCCGCGATGCTTGGCTACATTTCGATGATGCAGCCACAGCTGGCGATCCTGCGATCGGTCGGAGGCCTTCTGGCCCTACTCCCAGTGTACGGTGGAGCGGCAGCTCCGACCGACGTCTACGGGCCCTACAGCACGGTATGCTACATCGCGGTCGCTTTCGCAGTCGGCCTGGCGGCGACACACCTGTTCTGGCCGGCCACAGCGGCAACCCTCTTCCGCGAACGCGCGGCGGCGCAGCTCGAGCTCTGCCTCTCGGTGCTCCGGGATCACGCACCGAGCAGCAACAATGCCGACCGGAGCCGCAACGCCGCCGAGAGCCTGCGGCGCTACACGGTGCAGTTCGCGAGCGTCGCCGGCCTGCACGCGCAGGCTGAACAAG
>SPBQ01000072.1 GCA_004525875.1 Myxococcales bacterium | reverse complement strand
GTCTGTGGAAGCTCGCGCGCGATCTTGAGCGCCGTTCTGCGCGCGCGCTTCGCACTCGCGCGAGCCCGCCGCTCGCCGCTCCCCCGAGGCTCGGCTGCCAGGCTCTCCACGTCGACGAGAAGCTGGGTCGTGCGGTAGGCGCCCAGATAGAACGGTACGAGCTGTCGCGCCCGCACAACGAGCCGCGCGGCAGCGTCGATGCGAGCGCGGGCCCGTTCCAGGTCGCCTCCGAGAGCGTCGACTCGCGCCAAGCCGCTGAGCGCCAGGATCCGCTGCGGATCCTCGTGGCGCAGGTCGTAGTAAGCCTGCAGCTCGGTTCGGGCCTCGTCGAGCCGGCGCTGCTCCAGCCGTAAGAATCCGCGCATGGCCAGTTCGTTGGAGCGCGCGAACTCGTATCCAAATACACGGCTCAGCTCACCGAGCCGCGCGAGGTTCACCTCGGCCGCTTCGAAGCTACCCTGGCGGAGATTGCGCTCGCACAGCATGCCCAGGTAGACGTCCGCATCCCAGAGAAGTCCGTAGCGCAGTGCCTGTTCGAGGAGCGAGTCGTCCAACTCGTATTCGCGTGACCATTCGCCGGCGTGGAAATGCAGAACGAAACCCATCGTGCGACACAGGATACGGTCGAGCGGGCGCTCGGCGCGGGCGAGACTCTCGGCGATCCGGAGGAAGCGCTTGCCGATGCGGAACGAAAGCCCGGCGAACGCGAAGAACGCACCGGTTGCCGCATACATGCCCGGCGCCTGATCGACGGCGGCGGGATCGACATGGCCGAGATAGCGCATCGCGGCCATGTTGTAGAAAAAGCTGCGATTGGGGTCGACGATGTTGACGGCGCGGCAGCGGCTATAGAGGCAAGAGAACATGTCGTGCTCGTCCGAATGGTCGCGCCGTGGGCCGCCGCGCCGCGATCCGACGTAGGCGTGCAGCATCACGGCCGACAAGTCTCCGACCACCTGGAGCCATGTTCCGGCGGATGAGGTGGGTACCCGCTGCCCGTACAAGCGCAGTGCGACATCGAAGTGATCGATGCTCTCGACCAGATTGCCCGTGTTCACGAGCGCCAAAGCGATGTTTTTCTCGAGCTGCGCCTTCTTCTGCGTATCCGCGCGCTCACCATGAATCTCGAGATAGACCCTGTATCCCTCGCGGAAGTATTGCAGGGCCTCAGCCGAGGCGGCCGTCCTGGCGGCCTCCTCCCCAGCCTTGAGCAAATACTCCTCGGCCCGGACGGGATCCTCGCCGCGCGTGCAGTGATACGCGAGCATTCCGTAAGCGTCCTGGATCCGATCCGCGTACACTTCCTCGATGGCGGTCGCGCATACGCCGTGTAGCCGCTTGCGATCACGATTCATCAGCGAACCGTAGACGCTGTCCTGAATCAGAGCGTGCCGGAATGCATACTCCCGATCTCTCTCGAACCTGACGAGCTTGCGGCTTCGCGAGGCTCGAGTCGCTGCGGGAAGGACGAACCTTCGCTCGTTCAGTACGGCCAGCAGCCCGTCGATCCCTTCAATGTCCGGGAGCATCCTCTCGAGGATCTTCAGCCGGAATCTCCGACCGATCACGGAAGCGACCTGCAAGAGATGGCGTGCGTCGGCGTCGAGATGATCGACGCGCGTCATGATCACTTCCTCGATCGTGGCCGGGAGCTCGATGGATGGCAGCAAGCTCGTCGCCTCTACGCGGTCCTTGACACGCCGAAGCGCGTCCTTCTCGATCAGCGCGCGAATGACCTCCTCGATGTAGAAAGGGTTGCCGTCGGTGTCGCGCTTGATCAGATCGCGTACGGGTGCGGGCAACTGGTCGGTCCCGAACAGATTCTCGATGAGCGTGTCACACTGGATCGCGGTCAACGGCTGCAGCCGAACGCGCTCTATCGCCTCGGGCAGCGCCTTGGCACAATGGGTGAGTATTCGGTCACTCGTGTTCTCGTATTCCGGTCGGCACACGAGTATGAAAAGGACGCGTTTGCGGATCGTGAGTGTCAGAAGAGCTTCGAGCATGGCCAGCGAGGACTGGTCGGCCCAGTGCAGGTCCTCGAAGACGATCGCCAGCGGTGCACGATCGGCCAGGGAGCCGAGCAGAGCTTCAACGTTGCGATGGATGAGCTTCTCGAGCGCGTCTCCCGCGACATCACGTAGCGTATCGCGTTCGTCCTCGGACAGCGGCAGCCCCATCATGCTCGCAAGTGTGGCCGCGGTCTCGAGCGGGTCCTTCGCCCCCGCAGTCCTGACAGCGTCACGGACGGCGATGCTGTTCGCGGCATCACTGGAGCGGTCGCGGGCACCGGCCCAGCCGGCGAACAGGTCGATGAAGGGATGAAACGGCAGCGAGCCACCCGTCGAGATCGAGCGTGCTTCGAGGAGCCGGATCGCGCCCGCAGCCTGCGAGCGCATCGCCTCTGCCATCAGTCGTGACTTGCCCAACCCGTTCTCGCCGATCACGGCCAGCACGCGTCCCGGAGCTGTCGCGACTCGCACGAACGCGTCGGTGATGACGGTGAGTTCCTGTTCACGCCCGACCAGACCCGACGATAGCTCGGCATCCTCGTCGCCGGGACGGATCCGGTAAACCCGCTCCTCGCGCGAGAGCAGTTCGTAGGCGGGGACCGGTTCGTCGATACCCTTCAGAACCAGCGGCTTCAGCTCCTTGAACTCAAAGTCTTTCTCGGTGTAGCGGTACGTGGATCTTCCGACGTAGGTCTCGCCGCGATCGGCTGCATCGTAAAGCCGAGCCGCCAGGTTCACCGCAGGGCTGATGACCGTGTAGTCGTGCTTGACCTCGTCACCGAGATCCCCGGCCACCACGAGCCCGGTATTCACACCGATGTGCACGCCGAGCTCGGCCGGAAGGTCCATCTCCGCGTTGAGGTTTTCGATCCGGTTGCGGATCTCGATGGCCGCGTTCAGTGCCTGGCGCGGCGCGTGCTCCAGGGCCACCGGCGCACCGAACAGCGCCATCACGCAATCGCCGATGTACTTGTCGACCGTACCGCCGCGGTCGCGGATGATGCCGCCGATCGCGTCGAAGCACCTGTTCATCGTCTCGTGAACGTCGTCGGGTTCCATGCGCTGAGACAGTGCGGTGAAGCCCGAGATATCGGCGAAAAGAATCGTGACCTGACGCCGATCCGCGCTCTTTTTCTTGTTCGTCGCCATTGCGGCCGAGGCCTGCCGAGACCCGTTTCGTAGCAGATGCGCCGAGTTCGCGCACGGCTCGGCACCTCCGGCCATCGCCGGACGGCGTTGACTCGTTGCATGACTGCCGGTCAAACGAAGTCGCAGAACTGTGAGCTGATCCCGTGGCGACGACCGAACGACTACAGGCCCGACCTCCCGGCACGACACGTTCCGTGGCGACGGTGCTGTTCTCTGCGTTCCTGATCGTGTTGTCGTTCCCGCCCGCGAGCCTGCGTCCGCTGGCATGGATCGCCCTCGTCCCCTTGCTGGTCACGCTCCGGCGAACGACTCCCGGACGCGCGGCGCTGCTCGGCGGCCTGTGGGGGATGGCGGGCGCCTACGGCGTGACCCGCTGGCTGCCCCCCGCGGTCGCCGTCTACTACCACCAGCCGCTCTGGCTCGGGATCGGCCTGTTCGTGTCGGCGGCATTCGTCATGGGCGGTATCTACTACATGGCGTTCGCGGCTCTGTACTCGGCGGCCGGCCGTGCGCGTCTGCTGTTCCTGCCGGTGCTGGCCGCATCATTCTGGGTCAGCGCGGAGCTCGGACGCGCGCGAGTGCTCACGGGCAATCCATGGGGGCTGCTGGGCTACACCCAAGCAGGCGGCACCTGGCTCGCCGGGGCCGGCGGATCGCTGGTGAGCTGGGCGCCGATTTCCGCCTTGCAGGTCGCCGACTTCGGCGGCGTCTACGCCGTGACGTTCCTGGTGGTACTCGTCAACGCCGCACTCGCGGAGCTGTGGCTTGCGCTCGTCCACCAGCTTGATCGCAACCGAGCGCTACTGCGCGACGGCTCGGTGGCCATCGCTCTCGTGCTTGCAGGTTTCGTGTACGGTCATGCGCAACTGGGCGAGCCGCTCGGAGAGTCCTCGGCGACCGTCCCCATCGCGATCGCTCAGGCCAATCTCGATCTCGGCTCACAGTGGAACGAGTCGTTGTACGGTCGCAATCTCGAATCCTACCTCGAACTGACGATCGAAGCCGCGCAGGAAGCACGGCCGCGGGTCGTCTACTGGCCCGAGAACGCCATGACGTTCTTCGTCGACCGGGAACCCGCCTGGCGCCGGGCCGTCGCGCGCATCACCCGTCCGCACGATATCGAGCTTCTCGCAGGCGCACCGCGCTACGAGGAGAAGGCCCCGGACGACGTCGCATACTTCAACACCGCGTTCGTGCTGTCACCGGCCGGCGAGATCACGGCGTTCTACGACAAGGAGCAGCTACTTCCCTTCACCGAGTACTTTCCGTTCGGCAGCAGCAGCTTCCTGCGACGAAAGTTCGCCCGTGTGCGCGAGTTCACGCCGGGAACCCGTCAGGCTCCGATGGAGACGCGGGCGGGGAAGGCCGGCATCGTTATCTGCAACGAAGCGATGTTCCCCCGGCTGGCCGGCGCACGCGTGGCGGCGGGGGCCGAGTATCTCGTCAATCTGTCCACCGATACGTGGGTGAGCGATCCGGAGTTCGCCGAGCATCAGTTCAACCTGGTATCGCTCCGTGCCGTGGAGACGCGTCGATTTCTCGTACGCGCTTCCACGTCCGGTCCGTCCGGCGTGGTCGATCCGTACGGACGAATCGTCGTCCGGACCGACGCTTTCACGCGCGCACACCTGGCGGGCGAGATCCGGCCCATCCGACATGCATCCTTTTACTCACGCCACGGCGACGCCTTCGCCGTAACCTGCTCGCTCGTGACGCTGCTCGCGCTGGTTGCCGTGCTCATCCGACGCCCTCGTACGATCCGCGGCTAGACGAGAGCCGGATCGCGTTCCCACTTCTGCGCCGATTCTCCGCTGTAGCCGCTGGTATGCACCCCGCTACACCTCGTTTGCGGGAGGGCTCGCGATCGGTGGTGCGCCACCGCCATGAACCCCGGAAAACGGCTCTTGTCCGGCTGGCACCATGCTTGCTCAATCACTGCCATGTCCACTCAAATCACGGCGAACCAGACCAGCGGTAGCAAGATGGTGGCAGCGGGACGCCCCGGCGCGACGATCGCGACAAGCCGCCGCAACTCGCCCCAGACACGCTCCACACTCCTTTCTCTGGTGTTCGAGTTGCGTGAGACCACCCGGCTCTCCACCGAGGCACTCGCACAGCTCGCAGCAGAGAAGATCAGCGCGGGCGACGTGGTTCTCACCGGGAACTACGCCGGCGTCACGACGGGATGGCTCTGATCGCCGCGTCACCCGTAACGAACCTGGCCAGACCAGTCGATAGCAAGAGGGGGAACATGAACATGGATCGGATCGATTGTGCGACAGACCTCGAGATGGCGGTGCCCGACGTGTTCGACGTGATCAGTGGCCGGATACCGGCCGACGCCTACGGAAGCGAAGCCTGGGAGATCGTCTCCCACTGCGAGAGCTGCGGGCGTGTGACCGAGGGGGGCTTCACGATCGCGGGACGGGCGAGCTGCATGCCGTGCACGGAGAGCGACGCGAGACACCTCGCTTCGTGAGCGTTGCCTAACGCAGATCGAAGGCGGCCATCTTCTTCTGGAGCATGACGCGCGAGATACCGAGCGCCCTGGCCGTCCGCGTCACGTTGCGATCGTTGCGTTCGAGCGCGCGGCGCACGTAGTCGATCTCGAAGGCGGTCCGAGCCTCTCGCAGCGGCACGGCCTGGCCGCGATCCCCGCTGATACTTGCACCTTGGTCCGCGTGTTCGGCGCCTGCAGCGACCTCGCCCCCCGAGTCCGTCAGATCGGCAGCGCCTTCGCCTCCGAGCTTCTCCGAGAGCACGTCGATATCGATCGTCTCACCGTCGCACGTCAACGCCACCGCCCGCTCGATCTCATTCTGGAGCTCTCGGATATTGCCCGGCCAGTCGAAGGAACACAGGGCACTGAAGGCTGCCGGTTCGACGCCTAGAATCTTACGCTTGTGACGCTTCGCCGCCAGCGCAACGAAGTGCTCGACGAGCAGCGGGATGTCCTCACGGCGCTCGCACAGCGGCGGGACGACGATCGGGAACGCGGCCACGCGATAGTACAGATCCTGGCGAAACGTGCCGGCCGCCGCCGCCGCGGACAGGTCGCGGTTGGTGGCCGCGATGAGCCGGAAATCCACCTTACGCGGCACGTTGTTGCCCACACGCGTGACCTCCTGCTCCTGCAGGACACGCAGCAGCTTCACCTGCGTCTGAAGCTGCATCTCTCCGATCTCGTCGAGGAACACCGTCCCCCGAGAGGCGGCCTCGAACAGCCCGACCCGGTCCTTGTCGGCGCCCGTGAAGGCACCGCGGACATGGCCGAAGAGCTCGCTCTCGAGTAGCTCCCTCGACAGCGCCGCGCAGTTCACCGCCAGGAACGGTTCGTCGGCGCGCGGGCTGGCATCGTGGATCCCCCGCGCGACGAGCTCCTTGCCGGTCCCGGTGTCCCCCTCGATGAGTACCGAGATCGGCGAGGCCGCCGACTTTTCCATCAAATGGAAGACTCGTTGCATCGACGGCGCCTGCCCCACGATGTTGCCGAACCTGTCGTGACGAGCGATGTCACGCCGCATGACATCGATCTGGGTCTTGAGCGTACGTTCGCGCGCCTGCAGCTCCGAGTACATGCGCGCGTTCTCGATCGCGATCGCGACCGGCCCGGTCATCGCGTCGAGCAGATCGAGATCGTCTTCCGTGAATGCGGGCCGGTCGGGACCGTTGACCACCTCGATCACGCCGATGGGACCGTTGCGCGTTCGTAGCGGTGCGCTCAATAGCGAGCGCGTGCGCGCCCCCGTCGCCTCGTCGATCTTTCCGTACCAGCGCGGATCGGTGGTCACGTCCTCGACCAGCTGAGCGACGCCCTTCGATAGCACGACACTTGCCACGCCCTTGTCGGCTGGAAGACGAAGCTCGCGAAGCCGTTGATCAATGGACGGATCGGCTCCGCTCGCATACGGGAAATACAGCTCGTCGCGCTCGGGATCGTGAAGCAAGACCGCCACGCCGTCGGCCTTCATGACCTCACGACAACGACTGATGACGTCGGGAACCAGCTCGTCGAGATCGAGCCGGGTACTGAAGGCGCAACTCAGGTCGTACAGGAGTTGCGATCTCTCCGCATCGAGCGGGCTGGCCATCAACGAGGAACCTGGCAATCGGCGACAGCTGTTGCAACACGAGCGACGGAGACAGCCCGCCCGAGCCGTGTGATCATCCACCACCTCTCGCACTGCGATACACGTCATGCAATCCTGTCCGGCTGAATGATCTGGTTCGCGATCTTCTGACCTATATCGACGGCTCGCCGACACCGTACCATGCCGTTGATGTGAGTGTACGACGCTTGCAGGCGGCGGGCTTCAGCGAGCTGGCGGAGACCGAAGCCTGGACACTCACAGGCGGCGAGCGGCGCTACGTCGTACGCAACGACGGCAGCTTGCTCGCCTTCGAGCTTGGCGCCGCGCCGCCTCACGACACGGGCTTTCGTCTGATCGGCGCGCACACCGATTCTCCCAACCTGCGGGTGAAGCCGCAGCCCGACACGTCGGTCGAGGGCTATCGCCAGCTCGCAGTCGAGCCCTACGGCGGCGTGCTCCTGCACACGTGGCTCGATCGTGATCTGACGCTCGCCGGACGAGTCGTCCTGCGGGGCGCGGACGGACCGGAGACCATTCTTGTCGATTTCGAGAAACCGATCCTGCGGATCCCGAACCTCGCGATTCATCTGTATCGCGAGATCCGGACCGACGGCCTGCTCCTCAACGAACAGTCGCACATGACACCGCTGTTCGCAGTCGACGATGAGGTCACGTTCGTCGAACGGCTGGCGGCACAGATCTCAGCGCAGCACGACCGCGACGTCGATCCGAGTTCGATCGTGTCCTGGGAGCTGATGACCCACGACACCCAGCCTGCTGCGATCGGCGGCACGCTCGACGAGCTCATCTTCGCACCACGCCTCGACAACCTCGCCTCCTGCCACGCCGCACTGACGGCGCTCATCGAGACCACTGCGACGACCGCAGCCACCGGCCCCGCCGCACATACCCGAGCGATCGTCCTCTATGATCACGAGGAGGTCGGCAGCCGCAGCAGCCAGGGTGCCGCCGGCTCGTTCCTGCTCGACTCTCTCGACCGCGTCTGTGCGGCAGCTGGCGGCGACGCCCAGTCGCGTGCCCGCGCGCTGGCGCTCTCCTCGCTCGTCTCGGCCGACATGGCTCATGCCCTTCATCCGAACTACGCCGACCGTCACGAACCTGGCCACCGACCGATGATCGGCCGCGGCCCCGTCATCAAGACCAATGCGAACCTCTCCTACGCAAGCGATGCGACGACAACGGGCATGTTCGTCGACCTGTGCAGAAGGCGCGAGATCGAGCCCCAGCACTTCGTCGTGCGCAGCGACCTTCCCTGCGGCTCGACGATCGGACCCATCACGGCCGCGCGTGTCGGGATTCGCACGGTCGACGTCGGCAACCCGATGCTCGCGATGCACTCGTGTCGCG
>SPBQ01000038.1 GCA_004525875.1 Myxococcales bacterium | reverse complement strand
CTCATCACGGCCATGGCGGCGCTCGCGAGCCGTCGCATCGCCTACACGACCGAACGCGTCGTCCGTCTCGAGGCTCTGCCCGGCACCACCACGATCACGGCAACCGTCCAGGACGCCGAGCTGCGTGCGTTCGAGCTGCCGGCGGGCACGTACGTTGCGGCAGCGACGTCCGGTGGAAGCGTCCGGTTCCACCCCGGCGGACACGCGGACAATGCGACGATCACACTGGCCGGTCCCTCTGCCGGCACAGCCACCGTCGTCATCAACCAGCGGGGGCTCGTCCGGTGACGGCGTCGGGATCTTCACTCGTCGAAGCGATCGCCGCGGTGGGACTCGGAGGCTTGCTGGCGGCCGGCGGCATGCTCGGCGCGCGCGACGCTCTGCTCGCACTGCGCTCGATCGGCGACCGCGAGGCCGCACTCACGTCCGCACGCAACCTCATCGAGGCCGCGCGGGCGGCAACGTGCGGAGACGCTCGCGCCGCGGCCCCTTGCCCCGCGGGCCTGCGTTGCACGCTTCGCCGTGACACGCTGGTGCCGGCCACCGCCACCACGCTTGCCGTCGTGCGCCTCCGCGCCGTGGTCACGCCGGTCGGCGGTGGTGTCGCCGACCGCGACGCCACCTTGACGCTGTCGACGGCCGTCCGCGTACCGCGCGGCTGCAGCTGAGACGATGCCGGCGCTTTCGCTGGTCGAGGCCGTCGCCGCCGCCGCACTCCAGGCCACGGCTGTCGCCGGCATGGCGGCGACACTGATGCTGTCCGCCGAGCTTGTGCGGGTAACGTGGGAACGGCACACCGAGCTCGCCGCGCGCCAGCAGGTCGAAACACTGCTCGAGTCCTGGACGGCGCGTGCAGTGCCCACCCGCGGCTCGCCTATCGTACGCGACGCCCGCGCACGCCTGCTGCGGATCGAAGCAGACCTTGACCACGACGGCTCGATCGACGGCAGGAGCGAGGAGGTCGTGACGCTATCGATCGTGACCACAGGAGCGGAGGCACGTCCGGCTCTGCGCCACGCGATCGGACGGCAGTCGATGACGCTCACCGACGACCTCGAACCGAGGGCCGCGTTCACCTACTTCGGAGTCGACGGTCGCGCAGCGAGTACCCCCGCCAGAATCCGGCTTCTGCGTGTACCGCTGGCGGCGAGGCCGCTGTTCCTGGCGCTGCCGGAGTCCGGTGCGCGAGCGCGGTAGCGCGTTACTCGCCGTCGTCATCATGGGCGGCGGCATCGTACTGCTCTCTGCGATCGTCGCCCGCATGGTCGTCGAGCTCGCCGCGGCTCACCGCGCGCGCGCCGACGTCCAGTGTGCGCGCCTGGCCGCGCTCGCGCTCGCCGATCTGTGGCCCGAGGCCCTGCATCGCTTCGATGACGCCGCTCCGGCGGCACGCGCGCCGCGCTGGCAAGTGCTCGACGGGCCAGGCGACCGGTGTCGCGTGGTGGCACGGGCCGAGTGCGGAACGGCGCAACGCACGGCGATCCGCGGCATCTCCGGCGCAAGCGCGTGCACTCCCGTCCGCCCGAGGTCGCGCGCGTCCGACCCGTTTGCCAATTTGCCAGTCGCCGAGCAGTATCCCGCCGATGTCGGCCTTCATAACGTTCGAAGGCATCGAAGGATGCGGAAAAACGACGCAGGCACGGCTGCTCGCCGAGCACCTGCGCTCGGCCGGCCGAGAGGCCGTGCTGACCCGTGAACCGGGCGGGACGGAGCTCACGGAGCAGATCCGCGCGCTCCTCGCCGATCCCGAATCACGGCTGGACCGTCACGCCGAGTTGTTGCTGTTCCTCGCCGACCGGGCGCAGCACGTCGCGTCCGTGATCAGGCCCGGTCTCGCGCGCGGAGCTGTGGTGATCAGCGACCGCTACAGTGACTCGACCATGGCCTACCAGGGACACGGCCGCGGTCACGACCTCGACTGGCTACGCACGCTCAACGCCTGGGCCTGCCTCGACACGGTTCCCGACCTGACCCTGTGGATCGATTGCGACATCGAGACGGGCGTACGCCGCGCAACCAAGGAGACCGGCGGGCCGGGCGACCGCGTCGAGTCCGAGCCGATCGAGTTTCATCGCCGGGTGCGCGCCGGCTTCGTAGAACAGCACGCCGAGGCGCCCGATCGAATCGTCCGGCTCGACGGCGATGCGACCATCCAGGTCATCGCGGCCGATGTGATTCGTGTCGTCGAGGCACACCTGGCGGCGGGAGGCGGCATCGCGTCGGGCGACAATGTGTGACGGACCGCGCCGCCACAGCCTGACGCGCCCCTTCGGGCACGAAGCGATCGTCGATCGGCTCGAACGCCTGAGCACGCTTGCCGACGGCCAGTCCGACGGCTCCGGTACGGGAATTCCTCATGCGATCGTCATGGCCGGACCCGACGGCGTCGGCAAGTTCAAGACCGCGATCTGGTGGGCAAGCCAGCTGAAGTGCGAGCGCCGCGGCGAGCCCTCGTCACCCGACCGGAGCTGCGAGTGCCCGTCCTGCGCCCAGGTGGCGGCCGGCGCACATCCCGACGTGATGGTGGTAGCGCCGGCCGCGGCCGGCAAGGTGATCAGCGTAGACGACGTCCGCGACGGACTGATCCCCGTGATGTCACTCAAGCCGGTGAGAGCAGGGCCACGGCTGGCGATCGTGCGCGACGCCGAGATGCTCGGCGTTCCCGCCCAGAACGCGATGCTCAAGCTGCTCGAGGAACCACCCGGCTTCGGCGTGATCGTGCTCGTCACCGCCAGCCTCGCAGCGCTGTTGCCGACCATCCGGTCGCGCTGCCAGACGCTTCGCTTTGGTCCATTGCCCGACGAGACGGTGGGGCGCCTGCTGGAGGCCGGTGGCATGGACGCGGAGCTGGCGCGCGCGGCGAGCGTGATCGCCCGCGGCAGTGCCGGGCGTGCGCTCGCCTGCGACGGCGAGGAGCTCGAGGACCGCGTCGAGCTGATCCTGGCCTTCGAGAGGTTCCGCGCGGGCACGGGACCGTCAATGGACGAGCTTGTCACCGACCTTGTCGACCGCCGCAAGACCGAGCGCAGCGAGCTGCCCGTGCTGCTCGAGTGGCAGCTGAAGAAGATCGAGACCGCTCACGGCTGTCCCGCCCCCGTTGAATCCCATAGGCTGGCGGCGCTGCTGGAGGCGGCGGCAAACGAGGCACCTGAGCGCCTCGTCGACGAAGCGGTGCGTACGCAGTCCGCTCTGCGACGGATCGAGCGCAACGCCAACAAGAAGCTCGCGCTACGCGACCTGCTTCTCGACATCAGGCCGTCATGACGACCGTAGAGAGCAGGAACGGCAAAGACGTCCAACGCGTCTACCTCACCACGCCGCTGTACTACGTGAACGCCGAGCCCCATCTCGGCCACACGTACACCACCGTCCTCGTCGACACGCTGGCTCGATACCACCGCTCCATGGGGCGCGACGTGTTCTTCCTGACAGGCACCGACGAGCACGGCGACAAGATCGCCGAAGCCGCTGCTACGGGCGGCGCGTCGCCGCAGGAATACGCAACACGCGTGGCGGAGATCTTCCGCTCGACCTGGGACGCCTGCGACATCACCTACGACCACTTCATCCGCACCACCGACGAGCACCATTCTGCGTTCGTGCGCGAAGTACTGCAGAAGGTCTACGATGCCGGCGACATCTACTTCGGCGAGTACGGCGGAAAGTACTGCACTGGATGCGAGCGGTTCTACACCGACCGTGAGCTGGTCGATGGCAGGTGCCCCGACCACGAGACCGAGCCCGAGTGGATCAGCGAGGAGAATTACTTCTTCCGCATGAGCAAGTACCAGGAACGGCTGCTCGCCTTCCTCGACGAGCAGCCCGAACTGGTCCGGCCGGCCGGTTATCGAAACGAGCTGCTCGGCTTGCTCCGTGAACCGCTCGAAGATCTCTGCATCTCTCGGCCCAAGAGCCGACTCGAGTGGGGTATCGAGCTGCCGTTCGACGATCGGTACGTCACCTACGTCTGGTTCGACGCACTACTGAACTACCTGAGCGGACTGGTCCGCGTTAAGGGCGATGAGGCGCCCGAGTTCTGGAGCACGGCGCAGCACTTCATCGCCAAGGACATCCTCAAGCCCCATGCCGTGTTCTGGCCGACGATGCTGATGGCCGCGGGATACCCGCTCTACAAACACCTCAATGTCCACGGCTACTGGAACATGGGCGAGAGCAAGATGTCGAAGTCGCTCGGCAACGTGATCCGTCCACTCGAGATGAAGGAGCGCTTCGGCCTGGACAGCTTCCGCTACTTCTTGCTGCGGGACATGGTCTTCGGAATGGACTCGGGATTCACCGAGGACGCCTTCGTGACGCGTTACAACGCTGACCTCTGCAACGGTCTCGGCAACCTGGTGAGCCGCGTTCTGGCCATGCAGAGCAAGTACTTCGACGGGGTTCTGCAGCCGGCGCGTGGCAAGCTGCAGGGCGGTGAGAAGGCCCTGCGCGACACGTTCTTCGCGGCCGAGGACGCGATGAAAAGGCACACCGAACAGCTCGGTTTGCACCTCGCGCTCGAAGAAATCTGGTCGGGGATCGCCGCCTGCGACAAGTACATCGTCGAAACTGCACCGTTCAAGATGTGGAAGGACGAATCGCAGCGAGAGCGTGTCGGCGTCATCCTGCACGTGCTCTGCGACGCCCTGCGCCACACGGCGCGGCTCATCCGCCCGTTCATGCCGGAGACCTCGGCGCGGATCACGGATCTGCTCGGCTGCGAGCCCGGCACCCTGGCCGACGCGCCCGGCGAGTGGGGCGAAACGTTCGCGGTCGAGCACCTCGTACAGAAACCCGACCCGCTATTCCCACGCATAGAGGTCGACGCCTGACGCAGCAGACTCGGCAGACTCGGCAGACTCGCCCGATCGCGTTCACATGTCCCTCGTCGACACCCACTGCCATCTCTCGGACAACGCGTTCCGCGACGACCTCGACGCCGTGATCGCGCGCGCCCGCGCGGCCGGTGTCGAACGTATCGTCGCCGTGGGCGGCGGCGGCCCGGTAGGCGACAGTGAGCGCTCGGCAGACATCGCCGATGAGCACGATTTCATCCGTGCCACGGCCGGGATCCATCCGCACGACGCGTCGACGTACGACCTCGCGACGGAGGCGACGCTGGAACAGCTTCTCGCCCGCGAGCGCGTCGTCGCCGTGGGCGAGACCGGCCTCGACTATCACTACGACAACTCCCCGCGCGACGTTCAGCGTGACGTGCTCGCGCGTCATTTGCAGCTCGCGCGCAAGCACGACATGCCAGTCGTGATCCATTGCCGGAAGGCCGAGCCTGATCTGCACGACGTGCTCGCAGCGGAGGTGAGCGGCGCGCTCCGCGGTGTGGTTCATTGCTTTACTGGCGGCTACGAAGACGCCTGTGCCCACATCGATCGGGGGCTCTTGATCTCGTTCACCGGGATCCTCACGTTCAAGAATGCCCACGAGCTTCGCGATGTCGCGAGGAGGCTTCCGCTCGACCGTCTCATGGTCGAGACTGACGCGCCGCTGCTCGCGCCCGCCCCGCATCGCGGCCGGCGCAACGAGCCGGCGTGGGTGGGACGTGTCGTGGAGGTTCTGGCCGAGCTACATGGAACCAACGTCGACGCCGTCGCCGGCACGACCACCCGCAATGCCCCCGACCTGTTCTTTCGCTAGGACGCTGCCGGTTGCGTTGCTGTCAGAGGGTCTTTTCCGAATCGCCGCCACGAACGCAGCTCGCGCACAACCCGTACAGCTCCATCTTGTGGCTGGCAAGCTGAAAGCCGAATTCGCGCGCGACCGATTCCTGCAACGCCTCGATCTGCGAGTTCTCGAAATCGATGATCTTTCCGCAGGACGTACAGATGCAGTGATCGTGATGGCTGGAGACATTCTCGTACAGAGCCTCGCTGTCGCCGAAGTGCCGCTCCTGCACGAGGCCGGCCTCGCACAGCAACTTCATCGTCCGGTATACGGTAGAGAACCCGATTCCAGCGCTCTCGCGCTGGACCTCACGGTAAATTTCGTCGGCGTTGTGATGCCCTTTCGCACCGAAGAACCAACGCGCGATGTCATCTCGCTGGCGGGTGTTCTTCAGGCCGCGATCACGGATGAAATCGCGAAAATGCTCGAGCTTGTCGTAGGACTGGGGAGTCGAGGTTCGGCCGTGCCGGGACATCGCCGCGCCCTTCAGGCGCGCGGCGAGACGCTCTCGGTCTCCAGCTCGCCGGGGGCGTCACCTTCCTGGTCCGCCGCCGCCTCGCCGCCGATCAGTCGCCGGAGCTGGGGTTCTATGTAGAGTTCGCTGAGGTCGCAGTCGGCGAGAAAGTCGAGCAGGATCTCGATGCAGTCTGTGGCGGTCGATGCGCTGTCGAGGAGAAGGACGTCGGTTCCCTCGATCACGCAGAGCCCGCCTCGCACGCTGTAACCGACTTCACGGTGCAGTCGCTCTTCGCGAACCGAGATTGCCGTCTTCGAGGCGATCTCCTTGAGCTGCTCGAGCAGAACGAGTTCCTGCTCGCTACCCCGCGTCGGCTTCGCCTTCCTCTTTCTCGCTTTTCTCGCGTGACTCTGCCTGGCCATCTGACCCTCGTCCGTACTCGCCGAGATTATGCCTGACGGTACCGGCCCGTGACTAGGCCGTGCCGGGCTTTGAGCCGTGGGAACCACCGGTGGCGGCGCTCTGCGGCGGGGCGTCGGCCCCTCCCTTAGCGTCGGATTCCCGCGCGTGGCGCTTCTCGGCGACCTCACCCAACCGGGGATACGGGGTGTCGACGTCCACGTCCTTCGACTCGATGGTACCGGCGGGCGTGGCCTCACCGTTGAGCGGCGAGTCGTTCTGCTCGTACGCGGCCTCGCCGCCGTGGACATCTTCGTCCTCGCTCAGACGCTGGATGGCCTCCTCGATGGTGTGGAGGCTCCCAGCGATGCGCTCGAGCTCGCGCCGAACGACCGGATTCGCACGCAGCTTGTCGACCGACTTTCGAGCCGATTCGCGCAGGACATCCATGCGTTTCTGTGGAATGCCGAACAGGTCGTCGATCGCCGACAGACTGTCCCCAAGCGCCTTGCCCCCGCCCTCGACGACCTCGCGCACGCGCTCGCCGGCTTTCTCGGTGAACCCACCGAGCGCCTCGATGCCGCGCGTCGCGCGGTCGGAGAAATCTTGCATGCGCGCCTCACCGGATCGGATGAGCTTGCGCAGGAAGGGAACTGAAATGAGGTTCGTCTTGCGCTTCTCTTCCTCAAGTATGATCTGCGCAAACGTGATCGCGGTGAGGTCGTCCTCGGTCTCGTTGTCGATCACCTTCACGTCCTCGCCGGCGCGGACAAGGCGGGAGATCTCGTCGAGGGTCACGTACCGGGACTCGAGCTTGTCGTAGAGTTTCCGGTTGGTGTAACGCTTGATTACGCGTTTATCTGACATTAACTACCTCACCTCGCTAAACCGCTAGCAAAGGGTAGTGTAACAGGCAAACTGACGCGGCGCACCTCCGCGACACTCCACGCGAATCGATCCATCCCGCCCGCGCTCCCGACCGCCGACTTGACCACCCTCAGGCCGTTCGCTAGCGTCCGCTGCGCCGATGCGGTCCTTGGTGGTGAGCGCCGCTCAGATGCGGGCGGGGCCGGACCCGGAGCGAAACCTGGAGACGGCCCGGCGGCTCGTCCAGCGGGCCGCCGATCAAGGGGCCGAGCTGGTCGCCCTGCCGGAGCTCTTTGGCTGGTCCGGTCCCGCAGCCCGGGAGCGCGACAACGCCGAAACCCTTCCGGGCCCGACGACCAACTTCGCTGCCGAGCTCGCGTGCGCCCACCGCATCCACATCGTTGCCGGCTCCGTGCTCGAACGATGCGCGGATGATCCGGAGCGTTGTTTCAACACGGCCGCGCTCCTCGGCCCCGAGGGCAACCTGCTCGCCGCCTACCGGAAGATTCACCTCTTCGACGTCGACATCGTGGACGGACCGACGGCTGCGGAATCGAGGACGCGAGCCGCGGGCTCGCAGACGATGTGTGTCGACACCGAACTCGGCCGCATCGGTCTGGCGATCTGTTACGACCTG
This sequence comes from Myxococcales bacterium, assembly GCA_004525875.1. The sequence continues at coordinate 2,389 of SPBQ01000038.1, read as the reverse complement.
CGCTTCCCGGAGCTCTTCCGCCAGCTGGCGGACGCCGGCGCCGAGATCGTCGTCATGCCATCGGCATTCACCGCGAGGACCGGAGTGGCGCACTGGATGCCGCTTATTCGCGCTCGCGCAATCGAGAACCAGTGTTACTTCGTAGCGCCGAACCAGCACGGACCGACCTCGCACGGGTTCTCCAGCTACGGTCACTCGGCGATCGTCGACCCCTGGGGCGAGGTGCTCGCGGAGGCCGGGGAGGACGGTCCCGATGTCGTCACGGCGCGCCTCGACGCCGACCGCCTGGTGAGTGTACGTACGGAGCTGCCGAGCCTCGCGCACCGAAGGTTGCCCTCATGAGGCTGCGGCCATTCCTCGAGCTGGCCCGCCCGGAACATGCATACGAGGTGATCGGCGGTTTCGCCTCGCTCGGCAGCGAGCGTGTAGACTGTCGCAGGGCCTTCGGCCGGGTCGCCGCAGGCGAGGTGCGCGCGGCCGAGAACGTGCCCGATTTCGTCCGTTCGAACATGGACGGGTTCGCTTTGCGGGCCGCCGACACGACCAACGCCTCGGAGCATGAAGCCGTGCTCCTCACGGTCGCCGGGCAAGTGGAGATGGGTAAGCCCGCCACCATCACGGTCGAGCCCGACCACGCGGTGCGGGTCTCGACCGGCGCGATGATGCCGCCTGGAGCCGACGCCGTCGTGATGGTCGAGAAAACCGAGGACGTGGGCGACGGACGCGTCGCCGTGCGCGACGCCTGCGTGACCGGCCAGAACACGATCCGCGTCGGCGAGGATCTCCGCAAAGGCGACATTGTCTTCGACGTCGGCCGCCGGTTCAAGGGGGGCGACGTCGGTGCGCTCACCGGCAGCGGACACGCGACCGTCGAGGTCTATCGCACGCCGCGCGTCGGCATCATGGCCACCGGTGACGAGATCGTAGAGCCCGGTGAACCGCTCGGTCCCGGCCAGGTCCGCAACGTCAACGAATACGTTCTGGTGTCACTGGCTACCGATCTCGGCGTGGTCGTCAACGACTACGGCGTGGTCGGCGACAACGAGCGACAGCTCGGCGACGTGCTCGCACGCGCGGTGTCCGAGAACGATGCGGTATTCATCTCGGGCGGCAGCTCGAAGGGACACCGCGACCTGACACGCTCGGCGATCGAGGACCTCGCCGGCGCAGAGGTCCTCCTCCACGGAATCGCCATCGCACCGGGCAAGCCGACCATTATCGCGCGAAGCGCCAGCGCGGCGATCATGGGCTTGCCGGGCAACCCGGCCGCAGCGACCGTCGTGTTCAAGCTGTTCGGATCCACGCTCGTTCGCGTGATCGGCGGTGAACCGCTCGAACGGATCCTGACAACGCGCCCCTCGGCTCGCGCCCGCCTCGCCGAGGCGCTGACCTCCACGCCGGGCCGCGAGGACTACGTTCGCGCGCGCCTTGACCCCGGCTCGCCCCTGCCGTCGGCCGTCCCGCTGCGCGGCAAGTCGGTGGCAATATCGACGCTCGCCCGCGCCGATGGGCTCATCCGCGTCCCGCTGTCGAGCGAGGGGCTCGAGGCCGGATCGGAGATCGACGTCATCCTTCTGTAGCGATCCTGACCGCTGTAGCTACCGTAACCAGGCCATGTGCTGTAGTTGCCGACCGGCATGAGCGATTCGATTCAGAGGAAGTTCCTGCAGCGTGTACCGCTGGCGCGGGCACGCGAGCTCATCCTGTCGCTGGCCCGACGAACCGAGCCAGAAACGGTCAATGTCGAGAGCTCGCTCCACCGCGTCACGGCCGAGCCAGTTCACGCACGCTTTGCCTCGCCGCACTACCGAGCTTCCGCGATGGACGGGATCGCAGTGCGCTCGGCCGACACCACCACGGCCTCGTCCGAGACTCCGCTCTCGCTTCCCGACGTCGGCACGGTCACGCCCGATGCGGGCATCGCAGCGTGCACCGCCGTCGACACGGGCAACCCGTTGCCGGACTGGGTCGATGCGGTGATCCGGATCGAGGACACGGTGCACTCCGACGGCGTCTACCGGATCGCAGCGCCCGTCTCCGCGGGCCGCGACGTTCGTCGCATCGGAGAGGACGCCGAGGCCGGCGCGCTGCTCGTCGGTGTAGGGCACCGCGTCCGTCCCTACGACATCGGGGCCATGCTGGCCACCGGCATCGACCGGGTCTCGGTGCGCACCCCCCCGCGCGTGGCCGTGCTCGCGACCGGTAGCGAAATCGTCGAACCCGGGGGTACGCCCGGGCCGGGCCAGGTCATCGAGTTCAACTCCCGGATGCTCGCCGGCTGCGTCGCAGAGTGGGGCGGCTTGGCCTTCTACGCTGGCCGCGTCGCCGACGAGCGCACCGCACTCGAGAAAGCCATCCGTTCGGCGGTATCCACACACGACGTCGTGTG
>SPBQ01000466.1 GCA_004525875.1 Myxococcales bacterium | reverse complement strand
CCGCCGTCAATGCCGCCATTCAGAAGGCGCAGGACGTCATGGCGGAAGAGATGAAGCAGGTGACCGGCGGTCTGGATCTCGGAGGGCTCGGAATCCCCGGCATGTAGCCGGGGCGCCGTGGTCGGATCGGAAGAGGCTTCGATTGTCTTACACGCCCGCTCTCTCGCGGCTCATCGAGCTGCTCGCGAAGCTTCCCGGGATCGGTGAGAAGACGGCCGCGCGGCTGGCTTTCTTCATCCTGCGCGGTGAGTCGAGCTATGCGCAGGACCTCTCGCGGGCGATCGGTGAGGTGAAGGACAGCACCAAGCTCTGTGAGACCTGCTACGGGTTGAGCGAGACGCAGCAGTGCGGGATCTGCACCGATTCCCGTCGCGATCCCGCTTTGATCTGCATCGTCGAGGAACCGTCCGACGTCGTCGCCGTCGAGCGTACCCACGACTTCAAGGGGCTGTACCACGTGCTGCACGGCGCGATCTCGCCGCTGGATGGGCGTGGTCCCGAGCAGCTTCGCATCGCCGAGATGATTCGGCGGCTGGAGTCGGGTGTTGTGACGGAAGTGGTCGTCGCCACCAACCCGACGGTGGAAGGGGAGGCGACGGCGGTCTACCTTGCCCGCCTCATCAAGCCGCTCGGAGTCACGGTGAGCCGCATTGCGCACGGCTTGCCGGTGGGCGGTCTTCTCGAGTACGCAGATCAGGTAACGATCGGCCGCGCGCTCGAAGGCCGACGCAGAATGTAGTCTTACCGCGTGATCGATAAGCCTCCGAACCGGCGTTTAGCGGTTCATGCGACCTTGTTCTTCGTGTCGAGGGCTGCCGGCACGTCGTCCCACACCTGCATCGACAGCACGTCCTCGACCGTCTCGGGCCTGCGCACGAGCTGGACGTTGCCGCTTTCCATGACGGCGTAGGCGGCGATGCGCGGGCGCGTGAACTGGTTGGCGCGGGCGATCGAGTAGGCGCCGGTGTCGAGGACGACGATCAACTCGCCTTCCTTGAGGTCCGGGACCTCGCGCTGGAAGAAGTGGACGTCCTGCGTGGCCAGGGTCGGTCCCGAGATGTTGTACTCGCGGCCCACCTCGCCTGGCTCGTGGCCGGGGAAGACCATTCTCCACTCCGAGAAGAACAGGTTCTCCGGAAGGTTGTTGATGCTGATGTCGGTGAACAGCCAGTCGTTCTTGATGACCAGCGTGCGACCCACGACCAGACCGGCGTTGCTCACCAGGCAGCGGCCCGGCTCGATGGCCAGGCGCGGCTCCAGCCCGGTCTCGCGCTTGAGTGTCAGGTACTTCTCGCTGATGGCGTGCCCGAACTCGTCGATCGAGCTGGCCTTGACGTCGATGCGGCCGAGCTTCTCCATGATCTTGGCGATGCGGAAGCGGCGCGATAGACGCAGGTTGCGCATGCTCTGGGCGGGATAGCCGCCGCCCATGTTGATCTCCTCGATGTCGATGCCGCGCGCCTTGAGTTCCTTGAGCAGGTCGAAGATTTTCTCCAACGTCGTCACGTAGCGGTTCGGGTGGAACACCTGCGAGCCGATGTGGGTCATGATGCCGACGAGGTTCAGGTTCTCGAGCTTGGCGACCTCGCTGGCCGCGTTCGCGGCCTGGTCGATCGGGAATCCGAACTTCTTGCGGTAGGTGGCGATCACCTTGTCGTAGTAGGGCTTGGACAGCAGCGGATCGATGCGGATGCCGACGTTGACCCTGCGCCCCATGCGGCCGGCCACGGCGTTGATGTCGCGGGCCTCGGTGATCGACTCGATATTGATGATGTGGACGCCCCACTCGAGCGCGGCCTCGATGTCCTCGACCGGCTTGTAGGGGCCGTCGTAGACGACGCTGTCGGGGTTCATTCCGGCGCGCTTGGCCAGCTCCATGTCGAGGGCGCCCGAGATCTCGGCCCCGCAGCCGTCCTCGGCCAGGGTGCGCAGGATCATGCTCTCGAAATTGGACTTCACCGAGTAGTACGTCCGCATGCCCTCGACGCGCGAGAAGGCCTGCTGGAACTGCTGGTAGTTGCTGCGCAGCTGCTTCTGCGAGAACAGGTAGAACGGCGTGGGATACTGCTCGGCGAGCTCGGCCAGGTCGTGGCCGTCGAAAACGGCCTTGCCGCTGCTGTCCCAGTTGAACTGATCGCGCGTGTCGTTGCTCGACATCGGGTGTCCTCTCCTCAGAGCTGATTCGCTGGACGCTTCAGTGACTCGCCGCTGAGCTACGGGCCGGCAGGACGTGGGCGCGCCGGAGGATGGCAACGCAGATGTCACGCCATGCGGATGGCCGCAGATACAGGGGATCCTGGAAGTTCAGCAGATTTCTTAGCATTGTCCCGAGTGCGCCTAGCGTCAAGCGCAAGGGCAGTACCGGGCCGTGACGTGCGGGATTGTACCCCGAAACCATGAACGCGGCCGCGCCGCGCGGCGATACCCACCTGGGGTGGGCAGTCGCGAAACTCGGCGAAGCCCGTGTGAGCGTCTCGAGATCCTCGCCGGTGGCGAGCGCGTAGGCGGACAGAGCCATGGGTGCGTCGACGAGCGCGCCGAGCCCGTGCCACAGCCACACCCGGGGGTTGGCGTCGAGGAGCTTGAAGCGACCGTCGCGCGGGTCGCACTTGAACTCGACGTCGCAGATCCCCCAGTAGCCGATATCGCGCAGAAGGCGTGCGGAGATCTCGGTGATGCCGGGGTCGCGGATGACCTCTACGATCAAGCCGTCGCCGAACGGCTCTGGGTACTCGCAGCGCTTGCGCGCCGTGAACGAGCGCAGCACGTGGCCTTCACGATCGATGGCCAGCCCGACGCTGACGAGCT
>SPBQ01000199.1 GCA_004525875.1 Myxococcales bacterium | reverse complement strand
CTGCTACTGCAGGAAGCCCACGAACAGCTCGCCCTGACCCCGCTGGCAGTGAATCTGTTCGCCACGAGCTGGCGCTATCCGTGGTCCGCGCAAAGCAGGGTGGGGGTGCACACGGCGGCGGTCGCCCGCGCTATGAACCCGCGCTCGCTCGAAACCCGTTCTCGCGAGCTCGGCTTCACGTCGCCGAAGGTCTCGCTCATCACTGAGTACCGGCTGCCCGACGACCAGCGCCTGATGGCGGTCAATGTCCACTGCATGAACTTCGAGCGCTTCGGTACGACACGGTTCCGTGCGCAGCTCGGCCGCCTGCGCGAAGAGATGGCCGGCCACTCCGGTCCCATCGTGATGGCGGGCGACTTCAACACGTGGCGGACGGAACGTCTCGGCTTGCTGCAGGCGATGACGGCGGGGCTGAACCTCGTCGAGGTCGACCAGTTCCCGTCGGGCCGGACTACCGCGACGAAGCGATCGCAGCTGGTCGACTGGCTGCTCGGCATCGATCCCGAGCTGGCGCTCGATCGCGTCTACTACCGCGGCCTCGACGTCGTGGATGCCGAGGTCCTCGACTACGACAGTTCCGACCACCGGCCGATCGTGGTCGGATTCTCCCTACCTTCGGACTCCTGACCGACATCGGACGAGCGGATTCCGTTCGAGCGTGCCGTCGCCGCGCAACGGTCGGGCGGCATCGGTCTCTCGCCTGGCCAGGGCCGCGAACGACGACTCGGTGCGATGCCGGAGGTGACGCCCGCAGCGAATCTCGTCCGCCGGGGGGTGCCTCGCGGGAACGGGGCTCCACCCCTCTCGAACGTGCGTGAACGGAACTCTCGTCAAGGGCCGGTGAATCGGCTAAACGGAGGAGTTCATGAGCAGACTCAACAGCAAAGTAGCACTGATCTCGGGCGCGGCGCGCGGCACCGGCGAGGCGACCGCCCGCCTGTTTGCGGCCGAGGGGGCGAAGGTCGTCATCGCCGATATCGCAGACGACGCGGGTGCGGCAGTTGCCGCGGACATCGGAGATGCCGCCTGTTTCGTCCGCCTCGACGTCACCGATGAAGCGTCCTGGCAGGCGGCCGTGAAGGTCGCCGTTGACCGTTTCGGCAAGCTCGACGTTCTGGTCAACAACGCCGGCATCCTTCACATGGCCGCCATCGGCGACACCACGGTCGCCGACTTCGAGCGCGTGTTCGCGGTCAACCAGAAAGGCGTGTTCCTCGGGATGAAGTCGGCCGAGCCGGCGATCCGTGAGGCGGGGGGCGGGGCGATCGTCAACGTCGCCTCGATCGACGGCGTGCAGGCGAAGACGGGGCTGGTCGCCTACAGCGCCACCAAATGGGCCGTGCGAGGCATCACGCGGGTGGCGGCGCTCGAGTTCGGCAAGCACGGGATCCGGGTGAACGCCGTTTGCCCGGAGGCGGGCAGCGGCGAGATGATCAAGCCGTACTTGCCTGAAGGAGTAGGCGCCGACGTGCCGCGCCAGTACGAGCACCGCCTGCTTGCGCACCAGCGTACCCGTGAGACCGCCGACTTCATCGGCGACATCGCCAAGGCGATCCTCTACTTCGCCTCCGACGACAGCCTGACCTGCACCGGCACCGATCTGATCCTCGACAGCGGCATCACGGCGGGCAAGCGCGTCAAGGGCGCGCCGGGAGCCTAGGCCCATGTCGTTTCACAGCTCTCTTCGTCCTCCCGTCTACCGCGATGGGCCGACCGACAACGCCGGTCTGGAGCTCGCGCGCTCCATTCGCGACGTCGTGATGGCGAGCGCCGCCGAGTCCGAGCGCGAGCGCACGCTCAACAAGGCGACCGTCGACGCGTTCTGGAGCAGCGGGTTGATGACGTACCTCAACCCACGCGAAGCCGGCGGGCAGGAGCCTTCGGTACCCGAGATGCTCGAGATCTGGGAGGAGCTGGCCTGGCAGGACGCGTCGGTGGGCTGGATCGGCATCGCCAACTTGCCCTCGTCTGCCGCGGCGGCGGCCTACCTTCCCGACGACGGTTTCGCTGAGGTCTTCACCGCCAACGAGAACCGTGTGACGCTGGCCGGCCAGTTCTTTCCGAACGGGCAGGGCCAGGTCGGCGACGGTGGCTACCGTGTTACCGGGGCCTGGAACTTCGGAAGCGGCACCGGTCACTCCGAGTTCGTCGTCGGTGGCTTCATGCCGATCGAGAACGGCGAAGTTCTGATGGCCGAGGGTGGCTTGCCGGAGATGCTCATCGCGGTCTTCCCGCGCCAGGAAGTCGAGTTCACCGACGGCTGGCACGTCACCGGACTCAAGGGCACGGGTTCGTTCGACTACAACGTCTCGGACGTCTTCGTTCCCGAACACCGCGTGTTCCCGCTCTTCACGCGCGAGCCGAAGCGCGGTGGCAAGGTCTACGAACTCGGGCTGATGCCGATTACGGCGGCGGGCCACGCGGCGTGGGCGCTCGGTACTGCGCGCAGCGCGCTCGACGACGTCGTCGGCCTTGCCGAGAACAAGACACGCATGGGCGATCCGTCGAACCTCGCGAACAAGCCGACCTTCCAGCGCGGGCTCGGTCACCACGAGGGCATGTGGCGTGCCGCCTGGCACCACGTGATGGACACCAATCTGCGAGTCCGGGAGGAGATGCAGGAGGGGGAGCCGCTCACGCCGCGGATGCGCGCGGACCTGCGGCTGGCCGCCACCTACGCAACCGAGGCGTCGCGTGAGGTCGTCGAGTTCTGCCACCTCTCGGCCGGCACCACGGCGATCCGTGAGGGGAGCAGACTCGAGCGCGCCTTCCGCGATATGTACACGGGTAGCCAGCACGCCTTCATCAACGAGAAGACCTACATCGACGTGGCGTGCATGCTGCTGGGCCTGGCCGAGGATAACCCGGCGCTCTGATACCCACGAGCGAAGCCGGCGCGACTGTGAAGCACGGCCGCGCCGGGGCTTCCTACATCAATCCGGTGTCCTTCAGAGCCGTCGCGCAGCGCGCGTCGAGATCACCCTTGTGCTTGTTCAGGCACTCGATGATGCGTCCCTCGCCCATCTCCACGTTGGGGCACAGCTTCTCCGCGTCGTCGAGGCACTCATTGGCGACATAGCTGAGCGCGTTGATGGCGCGCTCGAGCTTCGCGGCCGCATCGTAGAGCGCGTACTCACAGCGTCCCGAGAGCTTGTCACCGTGTGCGTACAGGCAAGCGAGAACGCGTCCTTGTCCAGGCGTCACCTTCGCGCAGAAGTCGTTGAGCTCCTTCTCGCAGCCGGTCTTCACTTCCTGGACGATGTCGTCTTGCGCGCCGGCAAGGCCCGGCAGTGCGAGGCCGCCGATGAGCAGCGAGCCTGCGGCGAACACGGCGACGAGCGTGGTTGAAGTTCTTTTCATTTGATCCCTCCGGGTCTGGTTGATTTGGAACCGCCAGGTGATACACGGTTCGGCCCGTCACCTCCACTCTACCTCAGCTGTCTGTCCCGGTCGGCGCGGCCAGGTGCGCGACAGTGCCTCTTTCGGCGATCGACGTGATCCACGCGTCCCGCACGTTGTAACAGGGTGTCGGGATTCTCATACTCTGATCGGCGGTACGCCACCGGCGGGATTCTCATGGCACGCTATCGTGACGCTCTCCCGCAGCTCTCGGGCGACCTGTTTCTGACGGATGGCGGCATCGAGACGACGCTCATCTTCCATGAAGGCCTCGAGCTTCCCGACTTCGCCGCCTTCGTTCTCCTTCGCGATAATGGCGGGCGTGCTGCTCTCGAGAAGTACTTCCGCACCCACGCCGCGATCGCTACTCGGCTGGGCGTCGGCTTCGTCCTCGAGAGCGCTACGTGGCGGGCGAGTCCGGACTGGGCGCAGAAGCTCGGCTTCACGATCGAGGAGCTGGCCGACGCGAACCGGCAGTCGATCGAGCTACTCGGCCGCCTCCGCGGCGAGCTCGAAGGCGATGGTCCGCCGATGGTCATCAGCGGATGCATCGGCCCGCGCGGAGACGGCTACGATCCGGCGGTGTTGATGGGTGCGGAGGAGGCGGAGGACTATCACTGTATGCAGGCACGCTTGTTCGCCGACACCGATGCGGACATGGTGACGGCCGTAACGATGACGCATGTCGGCGAGGCCGCGGGGGTGGCACGGGCCGCGCGAGCCGCTGGCATGCCGGTGGTGATCTCCTTCACCGTCGAGACTGACGGCTCGCTTCCGAGCGGACAGCCGCTGGCCGACGCCATCGTCGAGGTCGATTCCGCGACGGACGCTGCTCCCGCCTACTACATGATCAACTGTGCTCACCCGACGCATTTCTCGGATGCGCTCGACGCGGGCGCTTCATGGACGCAACGTATTCGCGGTATCCGAGCCAACGCTTCGAGGATGAGCCACGCCGAGCTCGATGAGGCCACAGAGCTCGACGACGGCGATCCCGCCGAGTTCGCCTCTCTGTATCGGGAGTTGCGCCGAAGACTGCACCACATCAACGTACTCGGTGGTTGCTGCGGGACGGATCACCGCCATATCGAGGCCGTCGGCAAGGCCTGTATCGACTGAGGCGCGGTGCGGGTCGTTGTGGCGGCGCACGTGCCGATCCCAGCCGCCATCGGCGCAGCCGGGATCTCCACGCGCCCGCGACTACCGGCGCAACCCGAACCGCTTTCCGTACGCATCGAGCAACGACGGAGCGAGCCCTTGCAGTGCGGCGACGAAGCGTACGGTCGCAGGAACGTAGACGCGGTCCTTGTGCTTTCGCAGACCGGCGAGCGTCTTGTCGACGACTTTCTGCGCCGGGATCGCCTTGCCCTGCCTGAGGATGGGGGCCAGATCGGGGCTGGCGAGCAGCGGCGTATCGATGAGCAGCGGAAACACGGTGGTGACGCCGATGCCGTCGCGACCGAGCTCCGGTCGCACGGCGTCGCAGAACCCGGCCACGCCGAACTTGGCCGTCGAATAGGCGCTCATCTCGGGCCATCCATGGAGGGCGGCGGTGGAGGCGATGCACGCGACCGAGCCGCGCGAGGATCGCAGCGACGGCACGCATGCTCTGACGACGTTCACCGTGCCCATCAGGTTGATTCGCAGTACCCGCTCGAAGTCCTCCGCGGATTGCTCGGTGAAGCAACCGGAGCCGAGAATCGCGGCGCAGTGGACGACGAGATCGATACCGCCCAGCGCGCCGT
>SPBQ01000352.1 GCA_004525875.1 Myxococcales bacterium | reverse complement strand
ACCGGGGTCGGTATGTCCGTTGGCCTCGAGCCGCGCGAGGCCCGCCCAGCTACGGGGGAGTTCTTCGATGTGACTGTCCATGCCTTCGAGGTGTCCGTCGTCAGTCCAGGGGATCTCGAACGCGTCGGCGTTACGCCGCCTGCGCGTCCGGGTTGCGGTTGGCCTGCAGGCGCCAGAGCGTGCGATCGACGTCGCTCCAGGCATCGAGGCCGCCGCGCACCAGCAAGCGGAACATCCAAAGCGGCTCGCCGCCTTCGACCTTTATGCGGGGCAGCTCGAGCGGATCGACAGCCGGGTCGAGCGATCCGTGCTGCGAGGTAAAGGCGGTTCGGTAGCCGCAGTCGCAGAGCAGGCGCCGCGTGTCGTCATTGTAGTCGGATCGGGTGCCGAATGGGTAGGCGAACGACGCGACCGTGGTACCGACGCGCCGCTCCAGCAGCCGGCGCGAGCGCTCCAGCTCCCGACCGACCTGCGCCTCGCTCATCGCGCCGAGCGATTCGTGGCTCCACGCGTGCGAACCGATCGCGATGCCCGCGGCAGCGATCTCGCCGACCTCGTCCCACGTCATGCGGGGCTCGACGTCGCCTCCCGCCTCCATCACCCCGGCGGGAATGTAGGCGACGCCCGGAATTCCCAGCTCGCGCATCACCGGCATGGCGTGGGAGTACGTGCTGCGGTATCCATCGTCGATGGTAACCAGCGCTGCGCCCGCCGGCAGCGTTTCGCCATGGTAGAGATAGCCTTCGATGTCGGCGACCGAGACGGCGCAGCCGGACTCGGCGAGCGTCTCCATCTGTTTGCGGAACGTCGCGAGGTCAACGCAGAACGGATCGTGCGGATCGTCGCCGAAACGGTGGTATGTGAGAACGCGGGGCTCGCCGGCGCGGGCGGACCGCAGCGCCCCCGCCCCCCAGGAACCCACCGCGACGCCTGTGCGAGCAGCTTTCTTCGCGTACCAGCGCAGATCGATCGAGCTAGCGCTCATCATGTTCAATGCTAGCCCAGCGCCGGGCCGGGCGCTGAGATCTCCGTGGGCTCACGCGGGACGCGTGCCAGAAATGTCCAGTTGCCGATCAGGTAACGGCGCCACTTGTGCGGCTGCTGCAGCAGGATCTGCAGCCATTCCACACCCAACCGCCTGACCCACAACGGCGCGCGCTCCAGGGTCCCGCCCCAGTGGTCGAACAGACCGCCGACGCCGATGGAGAGTGGAACGCGCAGCTCGTGGAGGTGATCGTGAATCCAGCGCTCCTGGAGCGGGTTGCCCATGCCCACGAGCAGGACGTGTGGGCGGGCCTCGTTGATCTTCGCGATCGCGGCGGCGGAATCGTCGATGACATAGCCGTGGTGGTATCCGGCGAGATCCCAGCCCGGGAACTTCCGCTCGGCGTAGGCGGCTGCCCGCTCGATCGTCTCTGCGGAGGATCCGAGCAGGAAGTAGCGGTACTTTCGGCCGGCGGTCTGCTCGAACAGAGCCGGTACGAGATCGGTGCCCACGAGGTTGTCGCGCATGCGAACGCCGCGGGCGCGGGCGGCCCAGCGCACGCCGGTGCCGTCTCCGTACACGGCGTAGCCGTCGTTCAGGATGCTGCGGTAGTCGTGATCCTCGAACGCGAGATTGAGGGTGTGGGCGTTCACGATGAAGAGGCCGTGCGACACGCCGTCGCCGGACCGAAGGACGCCCTCGATCTGCTCGATGGCCTCGCCCTGGGTCAGGTTGGCGATGCGGACGCCGAGAACGTATGCCGTGGTCGCGTTGACGTTCGCCATGAGGTTAGTGCGCTCCCTGACGCAGGACGACGGCGGGGATGGTCTTGAGCAGAATCTTGAAGTCGAGACCGAGCGACCACCCGTCGATGTACTCCATGTCCGCCTTGATCCACTCCTCGAAGTTCGGCTCGCGACCACTGGCTTGCCATAGGCAGGTGATGCCGGGCTTGACGCTGAAGCGGCGCTTGTGCCAGCGCACGTCGATGCGCTCAACATCCCGCACGGGCAGGGGACGCGGACCGACCAGGCTCATGTCGCCCCGCAGTACGTTGACGAGCTGCGGGAGCTCGTCGAGGCTCGTCTTGCGGAGAAAGCTTCCGATGCGCGTGATGCGTGGGTCGCGACGGATCTTGAACACCGGGCCGCTGGCCTCGTTCAGATGCTCGAGATCGGCCTGCATCCGGTCGGCATTCTCGACCATCGTACGGAACTTGTAGGTGGGGAAGCGTCGTCGGTTATAGCCGACTCGTTCCTGGGCGAAGATGATCGGCCCGCTCGAGTCGAGCCGGATCGCGAAAGCCACCAGCGCCAGGATCGGCGTCAGGACCATCAGTCCGACCGTGGCGCAGAAGATGTCGATTGCGCGCTTGACGATCAGGCTCGAGGATTCCGCCGGCCCGCTGAAGATCGTCACGACGGGGTTGCCGCCGATATCCTCGACCATCGCGCGGCCCCAGTTCAGCTCGATGACGCGAGTCATGATGCGTAGCCAGACCCCTTGCTCGTCGCAGAGGCTGACGACGTCGCGCAGCAGTGGCTGCCAGTTGAAGGGGACGGAGAGGAAGACCTCGTCGATCGGCTGCGTCTCGAAGAGCTCTTCGAGGCGCGCGATGACTTCGTTGCGCTGGCGCAGTCCCTCCTCTTCGGGGAGTTGGATGACCTCGATCACGTGATAGCCGAGATCGCTACGTCCGGAGAGATTCGTGGCCAGCTCGTAGTCATGGGGGCCGTCGCCGACGACGACGACGTTGCGTAGGTTCAGACCGAGCGCGCGCAGCTGTTTGGCGGCGGCTCGGAAAGTGGCCCGCTCGATGGCGAGTCCGAACAGCACCGCGATGGCGAAGATGCTCAGGAACGAAGGGGTCACGTAGTCGAAGCTGAACACCACGCCGAGCGGGACCAACGGAAACACCGCCACGAGGACGGCGAGGCTCAGATCGCGGACCTCGCGGTACTGCGGTGCGAGCCGGTACGATCCGTACAGGCCGAAGGCGCGGAAGGTGAAGTGCCAGACGAGCAGATAGAGCCCGAGGAACAGGGAGTTCCCGACGCTGAGTCGCATCTCGAAGACACCGAACAGTCCGTGCTGGGAGTCGCTCACGGCGATCGCGACCGAGGCCAGGAAAGCCCCGACGACGACCACGAGGTCGGTGAGCTTGAGAAGCATCAGGATGAAGAGGCGTTTGGCGGTCATGACTGTTCGGTGAAGTGTCCGGGTCGTTAGATTCTTGCTTCAGACGTCGGCGCGAGCGCCGGTCATGCGTCCCATCCAGCCGGGCATATCGCTCTGCTTGCCCGTCATGACGAGACCGAGAATGCGGCAGCCGATCGTCTGTGCGCGCTCGACCGATCTGCGCAGCGTGTCCTTGGTGATGGCTGCGGGATCGACGACGATCACCAGGCCGTCGCAGGCGCGAGCCAGCAGCGCGGCATCAACGCTGTGGCCGAGCGGCGGTGCCTCGACGATCACCAGGTCGTGATGGGCCTCGGCGGATTCGAGCCAGGCCTGGAGATCGGCTGGCACCGGTCCTCCGCGAAGGTTCAGCGCGATCGACGAGGCGTAGGGCTCGGCGGCCGCGGGATCGTGTGCGCGCGCGGCCATCGGGCCCTGCTCGCGAAGCGAACGGTTGCGCGGGTTCAGCACGGGGTGGCTCATGCCTTCCTCGACGTCGGCGACGAGCACCTTGAGACTGCGTCGACGGGCTAGCGTGGCGAGGCCGCTCGTGACCTGCGTCGGCGTGTCGCTCAGACCCGCGCCGGCGAGCACGACCGTGTGCACGGTTTCGCCGGCGGCGCGGGCGCGCAGGTTGT
>SPBQ01000096.1 GCA_004525875.1 Myxococcales bacterium | reverse complement strand
GCCACGATGGCGCGCACGGTCGTGGCCGCGATGAGCTCGAGAACTGAGAATCCGCACGGGCCGTCGGCCGGCGGGCGCGCGCGGGGAAGTCCTTGCTGCATGCTGACGGCATCGCACGCGCGTGGCCGGCCGGCAATGACAATCGAATCATCTCGCGAGCGGAGCCGGGTAGACTCACGGCCGCGCCGCCGTTAAGAGCGCCGACCATGGATCTGAGTTACGGGCCCGAGTACGAAGCCTTCCGTGCGCAGGTCCGCGCGTTCCTGGACGCCCGTGCGCCCGACGCGCCGCCCGCGTCGATCAGCGCCGCCGAGGATAGCCCCGAGATCAGGGAGTGGCAGAAGACGCTCATCGAGCACGGCTATGCCGCACGCATCGTTCCGAGCGAATACGGCGGTTTCGGCGCCGCGCCCGACCTGCTCGAGATCATCATCATCAACGAAGAGTTCGCGCGTGCCGGCGTCTCCCAGGGGATGGAGAATCAGGGCACCAGCATGTTCGTGCCGACGTTGCTGACCTACGGTACGGAGGATCAGAAGAAGCGCTGGATCGGCCCCACGATTCGCGGCGAGATGATCTGGTGCCAGGGCTACAGCGAGACCGAGGCGGGAAGCGACCTCGCGAGCCTGCGCACCCGAGCGGTGCTTGACGGCGACGAGTTCGTCATCAACGGTCAGAAGATCTGGACCAGCAGCGCCCGCGAGGCACAGATGATGTTCGCGCTGGTGCGCACCGAACCCGATGCGAGCAAGCACGCGGGAATCAGCTACCTGTGCCTGAGTATGGACAGCCCCGGCCTCGAGGTCCGGCCCTTGAAGACCATGCTCGGAACGAACTCGTTCAACGAAGTGTTCTTCGAAGACGTGCGTGTTCCGCGCGAGAATCTCATCGGCAAGCGCGGCCAGGGCTGGGAAGTGGGGACGACGACGCTCTTCCATGAGCGCAACATGCTCGGTAGCAGCAAGCAGAGCGAGAACATGCTGCGTCGCTGCGAAGCCGTTCTGCGCGACGTGGGGGTCGTCGACGATCCTGTTTACAGCGACCGCCTGGTGCGGCTGCAGGGCCGCGCGCTCGCCATGAAATATCACGGTCTGCGCATGCTCACCGATCGATTGAAAGGGCGCGGGTCCGGCGTTGCCGGCCTCATCACGAAGCTCAACGGTTGTCAGCTCAACCACGACATCAGCGCGCTGGCTATCGATGCGCTCGGCGGGCACGGCGTGCTCAAGCGAGGGTCGAAGTACGTGCGTGAGCAAGGCAACTGGCAGAACCAGTACATGTTCACGCTGGGCCTCATCATCGGCGGCGGGACCGCGCAGATCCAGAAGAACATCATCAGCGAGCGCGGTCTCGGCATGCCGCGGGAGCCGAAGCCGGCCTCGCCGCGGGGTTAGGAGAATCGGTATGGATTTCGGACTCTCGCAAGACCAGCAGCTGTTCCAGGAAACGCTACGGGGGTACCTCGCCGAGCGAGTGCCCGTGGTGCGAGTGCGAGAGATCATGGAGAGCGAGAGCGGATGCGACACCTCGCTCCGCCGCGACCTCGGCGCGCAGGGCGTCACCGGCGTGGTGGTCGCGCCGGAGCACGGCGGCAGCGGCCTTGGACTGCTCGACGCAGCGGTCGCGGCCGAGGAGCTGGGCGCTGCGGCGGCCCCGTTCTCCTTCCACAGCGCGTGCGTGATGGCGCCGCTGGCACTCGCCGTCATCGGTGACGCCGAAGCGGCCGCGCGGCTGTTTTCCGGCGTCTGCAGCGGGGAGACGTTGCTATCGTACGTTCCCGACGGTCCCGATCTCAGCGATGGCAAGCTCGCAGGAAGCACTCTGTTCGTACCCGACGCGACGACCGCCGACGCGTTCGTCGTGCTCGCCGGTGAGCCGGGTTCGCGGCGTCTGTTCGTCGTCCCCGCTGACGCACCGGGACTGGTGCGGGGCGCGCTGTCGACCGTCGACGAGACGCGCCGGGTGGGCGAGCTGGTCTTCGACGGCGTCGAGGTCGGTGAGGGCTACGCGATCGATGACGACACGGCTGCACGCGTGCTCGACGCCGGGCGAATCGTGCTCGCGGCGGACGCGCTCGGCTCGGCCCAGCGTGCGCTCGACCTGGCCGTCCAGTACGCGCTGGAGCGCAAGCAGTTCGGCCGTGTGATCGGATCGTTCCAGGCGGTCAAGCACATGTGCGCCGAGACGGCTGCGGAGGTGGAGCCGGTTCGTTCGCTGCTCTGGTACGGTGCGTTCGCATGGGACGAGCGCCGTGCCGACGCGGCCGCGGTCGCGTCCATTCTCAAGGCCCACGCGACCGAGGTGGCGACGACGGCCGTGACGACCTGCGTGCAGGTGTTCGGCGGAATGGGCTTCACCCATGAGTGTGACGTGCAGCTGTGGTTCAAGCGCGCCGGCTACGATCGCCAGATGCTGGGCTCGCCCGTCGCGCTGCGCACCCACGCGGCGTCGCTCGGCACTGTGCTCTGAGGCGCGTCGGGCGCGCGGCTCAGCGGCCCTTCCAGCTCGGCTTGCGCTTCTCGGTGAAGGCCCTCGGGCCCTCGGTGAAGTCCTCGGACTGGATCATGGCGCGCACGCCCTCGATGCGCGTCGACATCGCCTCGGCCAGCGGCATGTCGAGCGTGGTGGTAGCCGTCTCCTTCGTGGCCCGCACCGACAGCGGGGCGCACTCGAGGATCTCGTTCGCCCACGCCAGCGCGCGATCCATCAGTTGATCCGGTGTGGTCACCTCCTGGACGATGCCGAGGCGATACGCTTCGGCGGCGTCGACGGGGCGTCCCGTGAGCATCATCCCCATCGCGTTCTTGAGGCCGATCTGTCGCGGCAGGCGTTGCATGCCTCCCGCCAGTGCGGCCAGGCCCACGCGCGGCTCCGGCAGCCCGAAGCGGGCGTTCTCGGATGCCACCACGATGTCGCAGGCGAGCACGATCTCGAAGCCACCGCCGAGCGCGAGACCGTTGACGGCGGCGATCATCGGCTTGAAGCAGTCGAAGCGGCTCGTGAGGCCGCCGAAGCTCGAACTCGGCATCGTCAGCGCGCCGCCGGAGGCCTGGTATTTGAGGTCGTTACCGGCGCAGAACGCGCGCTCGCCGGCGCCCGTGACGATTCCGATCCACAGCTCGGGGTCGGCGGCGAAGTGATCCCACGCCGCCGCCAGCTCGTGGTGGGCCGCCGGGTGCAGCGCGTTCATGACCCTGGGCCGGTTCATCGTGACGATGAAGACGTGGTCCCGAGTATCGGTTTCGATGAATTCGTATACTTGCTCGGCCATGTGTTCGCTCGCGTGGTCCGTGTTCGCGAGAGCTGATTCGACTAACAGCCCGTCCGCCGCATGTCACGCGGGGGCAGGCGTGGCGGCCCCGCCACGCCTGCTGGCGAACCTTGCCGACAGCTGCCATACTCGCGCCCCCGCCCATTGATTTTCGCATGACGCTAGCTTCTCTGATCGCCCAAGGCGGCCCGGTGATGATGGTGCTCCTAGCACTCTCGGTCATCGCGACGGCAATCATCGTGCTGAAGTTCGCGGAGTTGCTGCGCCTGCGGCTGGCTGCGCGCGGAACGCTCGAGGCCGTCAGTGGTTTGCTGGCCGAGGACCGCGAGGCCGAGGCACGCAAGCTGCTGGCATCGTCTCAGCACCCGATCGCACGTGCGGTACGGACGGCATTGACCGTCGCATCTGATGGTCGTGTGGGTGCCGTGGCGGCGCAGGCCGAGGTGCAGCGTGTAGGGAACGCGGAGGTGCGAGCGCTGGAGAGCTGGCTGCGGGGGCTTTCCGCCATCGGACACCTCAGCCCGTTGCTCGGTCTTCTAGGGACGGTGCTCGGCATGATCGCCGCGTTCATGAGCATCGAGAAAGCGGGGCCTCGTGTCGACCCGACCGTGCTGTCGGGTGGGATCTGGGAAGCTCTGCTGACGACCGCGTTCGG
This sequence comes from Myxococcales bacterium, assembly GCA_004525875.1. The sequence continues at coordinate 3,962 of SPBQ01000096.1, read as the reverse complement.
GCTGACGATAGCGATTCCATGCATGGCCGCGTTCTACCTCTTCGAGGGGGAGATCGACCGGATTCGCGCGATCATGCGTGATGAGTGCTCGGGTGTGTTATTGCGCCACGGCAAGCTTGCAACGTCAGCGCTCGAGGAGGCGCCGGCGCAGCGGGAGCAGGCGTTTGGAGTTTGAAGGACGAACGCGGACGCGTGCCGAGCTGAGCATGGCGCCGCTGATTGACGTTGTGTTCCTTCTGCTCGTGTTCTTCCTGCTGACCAGCACGTTCACGGTGCCCGAGGCGATCGATCTGACCCTGCCGAATTCGAGTACCGCCGAGGAGGCGCTGCCCGACGCGCTCGTCGTATCGCTACTCGAGGGCGGTCGGATCGATCTCGATGGTGTCGCGGCTTCGCTCGGGGGGCTCCCGGCCGCGATCGAGCGCGCGCGCGAGTCCGGCCCGGACAGGCCCGTGCGTCTGGCGGCGGACGGGGGCGTCGCGGTCCAGGCGATGATCGAGGTGATGGACGCGCTTCGGCTTGCCGGCGCGACGGAGGTCTCGATCGCGACGCGTCCGCCCGCGACCCTGCCGTGATCCACGACCCCTTGCGGTTTTCGCACGCGTTCCTGTTCGCCCTCGTGCTGCACGCGTGCCTGTTGCTGCTCGTTCGCATTCCGCCGATGGCGCCCGAACCGAACGCGGCTCGATCACTGATCGTCCATCTGAGCGCGGTGTCCGAGCGCGCTGCGGCGCCGGCATCGGAGCCGCAGCCGGCGGCCGCATCGATGCCGTCGTCAGTCCCGACGCCCGCCGCCGTCCCACCCGAGCCGCCGATCGAGCACGCGCCGGTCGAGGTCGAGATGATCAAGCCGCTGGATTCGAGCGAGGGGGTCACGGCGCCGCTGGTCCACGTCGAGGAGATGTCTACGTCGGCGCCGCAGCCGCCTCGCGATGTGCGTGCGGGGAATGTCGAGTCCGAGCGCATCGACACCGCCGTCCTCGACGACAGCGTCTCGGCGGTACCGACCGACCGGGCGGCGGAGATCGCTGCCGAGGTGCGGGCGAGCTACCAGGACGTGCTCGCCGACTGGCTGCGCCGCCATCGTCAGTACCCGATGCACCTGCGTCGCCGTGGCGTTGAGGGCGACGGATCGTTGCGGCTGCGCGTCGACCGCGGCGGCAACGTTGCACTGGCGCGAATGGAAAACCCGATCCCCGATGCGCGGCTCAACGAACTGTCGATGGAACTGGTGCGGCGGTCCTCGCCTTTTCCGCGCATGCCGGGCGATCTCGACGGTGAGAGCTTCGAGTGCGTCATCGACATCCGCTACCGGCTTGGCGACTGACCGGCGCACGCCGCGCGCAATGACATTGCGGTGCTGCGGCCGAGGTGCCGGAGCCGGGCGGTCCCACGGAGACTGCGGCGACGCGCGCGGTATTGACACTACGATGGGTCGGATCGAGGATCACGGCGTGCGATTCTGCATTCTTTGAACCGCGTGGGTGCCCGTCGTGGTCGGGCACGAGCAAGCGACGTAGCGCGCCTGTCCGCCGTCTCCGCGGTGCCACGCGCGCTGCCGGAGAACGGTATGTCCGACTACCTGAGGATCGTTGAAGACGTCGCGGCCGGAGCGGTCGCGCGCCGGGCCGTCGACGTGGATCGCGACGGCGTATTTCCCGAAGAGTCGATCGCCGCGATTCGCGGATCCGGCCTCTTCGGCCTGATCAGCTCGGCGGAGGCGGGCGGGTTCGGCCACGGGCCGCGAGCCGCCTGCGAAGTCGTCGAGCGGCTGGCACGCGAATGCGGCTCCACCGCGATGATAATGTGCATGCATTACGCCGGCACGGCTGTCATCGAGAAGCACGGCCCGATCGGTATCCGCCGCGACATCGCCGCCGGTCGTCATCTTTCGACCCTGGCGTTCTCCGAGACAGGCTCGCGCAGTCATTTCTGGGTGCCGGTGAGCAGCGCCGAGCGCAAGGGCGACGGCATTCATCTCAACGCGAGCAAGGGCTGGGTGACTTCCGCGAACCAGGCCGACGGCTACGTGTGGACGAGCCGGCCCATCGAGGGCGACGGTGCGAGCACGGTCTGGCTCGTCCCGCGCGACACTCCGGGCGTCGAGGCGAAGGGAGCTTTTGACGGTCTTGGCCTGCGCGGAAACGACTCGACACCGGTCGTTGCCGACGATGCGGTGATCGCCGAGTCGAACATCCTCGGTGCCGACGGCGGTGGCCCCGAGGTGGTTCTCGGGACCGTGCTCCCTCTGTTCAATGCCATGACATCCTCCGTGGCCGTCGGGCTCATGGAGGCGGCGACGACCCGAACGGCGGAGCATGTGACGGGCACGCGCTACGAGTACGCGTCTTCCACGCTGGCCGAGCTGCCGACCATCCGCGCCTACCTCGCGCGAATGCGGGTGGCCACCGATCAGGCTCGTGGACTGCTGCTCGATACGATCGCCGCGATGGAGAACGGCCGCCAGGACGCCATGCTGCGTGTCCTGGAATGCAAGTGCGCGGCCGGCGAGGCGGCCACGCAGGTGACCGATACCGCGATGCGTGTGTGTGGCGGCTCCGCGTTCCGTCGCGACGTCGGCGTCGAGCGCGTCTTCCGCGACGCTCGCGCGGGGACCGTGATGGCGCCCACGACCGACCAGCTCTACGACTTCATCGGCAGGATGCTGTGCGACCTGCCGCTGTTCTAGGAAACGGAGGAGGCATCATGTCCGACACGTTGATCATGGGAGCGGTGGCCTACGACGCCAAGGTCGTGACCATCTGGGAAGGCTTCAAGGCTTGGTTCACCGAACGCGGGCTCGACTTCGACTATATCCTCTATTCGAACTACGAGCGGCAGGTGGCGGGACACTTTGCCGGTCACTACCATGTGGCGTGGAACGCTCCGCTCGCGTGGCTGGAGGTCGACCGAATTGCGAAGCGGCTCGGGCGACGTGCGGAGGCGATCGCGATGCGCGACACGGACCGCGATCTGACGTCGCTCATCGTCGTGCGCGCCGACTCGCCGATCGAGAGCGTCGCCGATCTTGCCGGTAAGACGGTCGCAGTCGGTGCGGGTGATTCGCCCCAGGCGACGCTTATCCCGCTCGTCCATCTGGCCGAGGGAGGGCTGGAGCCCCACGAGGACTTCACGGTTCGTCGCTACGACGTGCTCGTCGGAAAGCACGGTGATCACGTGGGAGGAGAGCGGGATGCGGCGCGCGCGCTTCTTGCCGGCGACGTCGACGCTTGTTGCATGATCGATGGGAACCATCTGGCGTTCTCCCGCGATGGCACCCTCCCGGCCGGCAAGACGCGCGTCCTGTCGCAAACCGGCGAGTACGATCACTGCAATTTCAGCGTGCTGGAGGATGCGCCGGCCGATCTTGTCGGCAAGTTCCACGGGCTGCTGCTCTCGATGTCCTACGACGACCCCGAGGTTCGCCCGCTGCTCAAGCTCGAGGGACTCAAGGCGTGGAAGGAGGGACGCACGGAGAACTACGCACTGCTCGAGCGCGCGATCGATCGCTTCGGTACCGTTGACGATTTCGTGGGCGGTGTCAGCGAGCGGGTCCGGCGTGAGCGAGGCTGAGATCGGTCAGCAGGCCAGCCTGGATCTCGACGATCTCGGCCTCGACGCCGGCGGCCACCTGCTGCTCCAGCACGCGCTCGGCCGGCTATCGGTGGGCGCTCCCCTTCTCGTCCGCGGAACGAGCCCCGAACTGCGAGTTCATCTGCGCGGCTGGTGCCGGCAGCGGGGCCACGAGGTCTCGTGGCCGGGCGACGGTGTGACTGCCGTCGTGACGCGGGGCGGGGCCGAGGTTGGACGCTGGCGGGATGCCGAGCCGGCCGGTTCCCCGTCCTCTGTCGTCGACTGCGCGCCTGCGCGTTGGGGGCTGGCGGCGCGTGGGGCCACGGTCGAGGCCGGCGGTCCGGAGTTCGATTTCCCGCTATCCGAGCGCGAGGTCGTGTGGTCGGACG
>SPBQ01000253.1 GCA_004525875.1 Myxococcales bacterium | reverse complement strand
CAATGCGAGGAGTGTGCCGAGGCGCACGCGCGGATGGCGAAACAGGAACGTCGAAAGCCGCCGCCCCGGGGAGACCCGGGGCGGCGGCTCGAGCTGTACAACCGAGGTCAGTGGTTACCCCCTGATCTCGGTCCAGGCGGTCTTCCAGTCCTCCTGCGTCTTGCAGGTCGTCTCATCGTCGTCGTCCCCGCAGTCCTCCGTCGGGGTCGTCCAGTAGTAGACGTCCGCCCACCAGTCCTCATCGTCTGCGTGGTACTCGTCGCAGTGATTCTGGTTCTTCGTCAGAGCGCACGCCTCGAGGTTGACGGGAGCTTCACCGAAGCCCTCGGCCACCGCTGCCTGCGCCGCTGGCGAGATCATGTGATCCATCCAGAGGTACATGCAGTTCGGGTTGGCGGCCTTCGAGTAGATCATCCACGTGTCCGACCAGCCGGTCGTGCCCTCCTTGGGCTTGATCGCCTTCACGGCCACCGGCGGGTCGGCAGCGGTCAGCTGCACGTACTGGTACGGCCACGTCGTTCCGACGACACTGTCGCCGTTCGTGAACGACTGGATCTGCTTGGCCACGTCACCGGGCCAGTACTCGCCCACGTTCGGCGCCTGCTTCTTGAGCAGGTCGACCGCCGCGTTGAACTGCTCTTCGTTGAGCTGGTACGGGTTGTCGATCCCGAGGTCCGGCTGCGTCGCCTTGAGATAGACGGCGGCGTCAGCGATGAAGATCGAATCGTCGTAGATCGACAGCTTGCCGTTGTACGGCTCCGAACCGTCGGGCCAGATCACGGACCAGCTGTCCGTGTCCTCCGGTACGTCATCAGTACGGAACATGAGGTAGTTCGGCCCTCGGCCGTGCGGGGCACCGTGGGCTCACCGTCCAGCGAATTGTACGACTGGTTCTTGATCCCCTCCTGCACGTCCGCGTAGTTCGGGATCAACTCGGTGTCCACCGGTGCTACGTCGCCGGTCGTCATCAGGCGAACGCTGGCGTTACCCGAAGCGGACACGCCGTCGTACTCACCGGTCTGGATCAGCGAGATCATGTCGTCCGAGCTGGCGCCGTCATTCGCGTTGACCTTACAGCCGGTCGCCGCTGTGAACTCGTCCACGAGCGTCGCGTACCCGGGCCACTGGACGATGTTGACCTGGCCTTCCTCCTTTGCGTTGGCCTGGATCTCCTCGAGCGTCGAGCCGAGGCCTTCGATCTGAGTGGCGCTACTGCTGTCGTCTCCGCCGCAGCCAGCGGCCACAACAGCAAGGGCGACCACCACAGTGAGCAGTCCGGCCCGTAGGCCGAGACGCCGTCTTCGTTCAGTCATTCCATTCCCTCCCGTTCGATGATTGCCGACTCCTGCCCAGGACGCCACTGCAGTCGCACGCGCCGTCCCTTCGTCGCCAGGACCTCACCCGAGGTCTCCTCCAGGTTCTGTGCCAGCGCCTGAAGCTCGCCTCCCCGGTCGAGGCTGACGTGATACCTGGTCACCGGCCCGACGTACAGGACGTCGCGCACGGTTCCCTCCTCCACGTGCATTCCCACCTCGGAGATGTCCCCGTCGGCGAGGACGTGAATCTTCTCGGGTCGCACCGTATAGCGGCGGCCGTCACGCTCGATGACGTTCGAAACACCGACGAAACCGGCGATGAACTCGCTAGCCGGGTGCTCGTACACCTGGGCCGGCGGGCCGATCTGCTCGATGCGACCGCGGTTGAACACTGCGACGCGATCGCTCATCGTCAGCGCCTCCTCCTGGTCGTGCGTCACGTAGACGAACGTGATCCCGACCTCCCGCTGGATCCGCTTCAGCTCGATCTGCATCTCCTGGCGCAACTTGAGGTCGAGAGCGCCGAGAGGCTCGTCGAGCAGGAGCACCTGCGGCTTGTTGACGATCGCCCGCGCAAGCGCGACGCGCTGCCGTTGGCCGCCCGAGAGTTGTGCCGGCTTACGATCACCGTATCCGTCGAGTTGCGTCATGGCGAGTGCCTCGCTCGCCCTCTGCTTCCGCTCCGCCTTCGACACCTTCTTCACCATCAGGCCGTATGCCACGTTCTGCTCCACGGTCATGTGCGGGAACAACGCGTAGTCCTGGAACACGGTGTTGACCGGGCGGTCGTACGGTGGCAGGCGTGAGACATCCTGCCCGGCGAGCTCGACCGTCCCCGCTGTGGGAATCTCGAAGCCGGCGATCATCCGCAACGTCGTCGTTTTGCCCGATCCCGAAGGACCGAGCATCGTGAAGAACTCACCACGCGCGATCTCGAGGTCGATGGAGTCGACGGCGACGACGTCGCCATACGTCTTCCGGAGACCGGTGAGTCGGATATCAGGGAGCTCAGAGTGCAACCGCTAGTGCATCCTCCAACACTGAGAACCCCTCGTCCAGTTCCTCCGTCTCGATCGTCAGCGGCGCGAGCAACCTGATCACGTTGCCGTACATCCCGCACGCGAGCAGGAGCAAATTGCGCTCGAACGCTGCGGCGACGATCGCAGCCGCCTGATCGGGGGACTGCTCGGCCAGCTCGAATGCGAGCATCGGCCCGAGGCCACGGACGTCACCGATTGCATCGTGCTTCGTCGCGAGCTGCTGGAGTCGCGAGCGCATCGTGTCGCCGAGATCGCTCGCGTGCGCGAGGAACTCCGGGTCGGCGACCGCGTCCAGAACGGCCACGGCCGCCGCGCACGAGAGAGGGTTCCCGCCGAACGTCCCGCCGAGCCCGCCGGCGGGAACCGCGTCCATGATCGAGGCGCGACCAGTTACGGCTGCGAGCGGCAGGCCGCCACCGATCGACTTGCCCGCGACGAGCAGGTCGGGGGCAACGCCCGCGTGATGCTCGATCGCCCACATCTTTCCGGTTCGCCCCACGCCCGACTGCACTTCGTCGTCGACGAAGAGGATGCCTTGCTCGCGGCAGATCTCGAGCAGGCGCCGCAGGAAATCCCCCGGCATCGGCAGGAAGCCACCCTCACCCTGAACGGGTTCGAGCACCATGCAGGCGACGGACGCCGGGTCGACCTCGGCCTTGAAGAGCTGCTTCAGCCCGCGGATCGCATCGTCGGTCGTCACCCCTCGATAGGGGTTCGGCACCGGCGCGCGGTACACCTCCGGCGCGAACGGCCCAAAGCCGGCCTTGTACGGCTTCACCTTGGCCGTCATCGTCATCGTCAGGAGCGTGCGGCCGTGAAATGCGTTGTCGAACACGATGACCGCGGGGCGCCCCGTCGCCGAGCGAGCGATCTTGACGGCGTTCTCGTTCGCCTCTGCGCCGGAGTTGACGAGCAGCGACTTCTGCTGCTCCCCGGCACACGGCGAGAGATCGGCGAGACGGCGGCACACCTCCACGTACGGCTCGTAGACGCCGACCATGAAGCACTGGTGGAGGTAGTCGTCGGCCTGCGCCTTGATCGCGTCCACGACGGGGGCAAAGCGGTGGCCGGTGTTCTGGCAGCCGATACCGCCCGCAAAATCGAGGAACGTGCGCCCGTCGACGTCGGTCACCCGGGCGCCGTCTGCGTGGGAGACGACGAGCCTCGGAGTCGAGACGCCGGCGCTGACGTAGCGGGCGCGGTCGGCAAGAATGCGATCGTGTGATGTTGTCTCGGTAGTTGAGTGCATCGCGGGAGTATGACGCAGTTGCGCGGCTATTTCGCCGTCACCCGACAAAGCAGAGCGACACGCCTCTCGCCAACCCACCGCGTGTAAGAAGTGCGGTTCTCCGTACCGCGCGGCGACTCGGCTATCTGCCACGATGCGCAGGTGGCGCGTACCGTGCTCATCGTCGATGACCATCCGAGCTTCCGCGCGTCGGCGCGCGCGATCCTCGAGGCGGACGGATTCGTCGTCGTCGGAGAGGCAGCGGACGGCGCGACCGGCCTGAACGCTCTGCGCCGACTCCGACCCGACGTGGTGCTGCTCGACGTCCAGCTTCCGGACATGACGGGATTCGACATCTGCGTCGAGTGCGGCGACCTCGAGTCGACATCGATCGTCCTCGTCTCGAGTCGTGATGCCATCGACTTCGGATCGCTGATCGAATCGAGCGGCGCGCGAGGCTTCGTGCCCAAGGCCGAGCTCTCGGGCGCGGCCGTCACGTCCTTGCTTCCGTGAGAGCCTTCCGATTCGGGGCGGCGGGTGCGCTTGCGCTCGTCGAAGCACTTCTAGCCGGGGTGCTCGTCGCCTCGAGCGGCCACAACGACCAGCCCTGGCTGATCGGAACGATCGCAATAACCGCCGGCCTGTCGTTCGTTGCCGCGGGACTCGTCGCCCTCTGGCGGCGGCCGGGAAACGCCACGGGCCGGTGGCTCGCCGCAGTCGGATATCTCTGGTTCCTAGCTTCCTTAACGGATGCCAACGACCAGATCCTGTGGACGATCGGCTTCGTGTGCGGGAATCTCGCGCTCGTCTGCTTCGCCGGGCTCGTCCTTGCCTATCCCGACGGCACGCTCGGCACCCGCGACCGGATCATCGTCGCCACCGGCGGGGCAGTTGCCATCGTCGGCAACGTCGTCGTTGTGCTCGTGGACGAGACACCTGCAACGCAGTGCGACAACTGCCCGGGAAGCGCGATCGCGATCGCAAACTCCGAGCGGGCTGCAGCTGTCGTCGATGGTGTCGGGT
>SPBQ01000087.1 GCA_004525875.1 Myxococcales bacterium | reverse complement strand
CCGGAAAACTCGCCGTGGGTAAGGGGGGCGAGGGTCGCGCGCGCGAGAACGAGAAGCGAGCGAATCTCGAACAGCGGCGTACGGCGCCTGCGCGCGAGCGCCACGGCCTCGCGGCCCAGCTCAACGGCTCGCTCCTGCTCGCCGTTGCCGAGACAAGCGGCGGCGAGGTTGGCGACGAACACCGACTCACTCTGCAAGAGCGTGCCGCTGGTCCGGGCCACGTTCACCGCTCGGTCGGCCAGAGCCACCGCCTCCTCGTAGCGGCCGGCCAGCGACGACGCGACGCTGGCCGAGTCCCACGCGCTGGCCATCAACGACGGCGTCGTCAGTCGCTCGGCGATCCGTAGCTGCTCACGCGAGTGTCGAAGGCCTGCTTCGACGTCGCCCCTGAACCAGGCCAGCGTGACGGAGAAACCATGTAGCGTGCACAGGCTACCGGGATCGCTGTCGGGGTCGACCAGCCGCATGATGCGTTCGAGATCTTCACCGGCCGTCGCCAGATCGCCCGAATACATGGTGGGGAGCGTGCGGAAGCCTTCGAGCCACACCGCGTCCGAGCTCGGGACGATCGGGCCGGGCCCGGCGTGCCCCTCGGTTTTCACGATTTCGATGGCCGCACCGATGTAGCAGAGCGAGTCGGAGATGCGCCCGGCCAGCAAGTGCATGTACGCCAGCCGGCTGTGCAGCAGCATATGCAACGCGGTATCCTCGGTCTGCGCCGCGACGTCGGCAGCCTCCTTCAGATGTGCTAGACCGCGTTCGGTCTCCCCGCTGAACAGCTCGGCCATGGCGTACGCCGAGATCATCCGCGACAGCGAGGCCTTGTCATCGGTCTGCTCGGCCAGTGCGCGGCCTTCCTCGTACAGCTCCGTGGCGCGCTCGAGCGACGCGCCCCGCTTCCATCCGATCTCGATCAGCGCCTCGCGCGCCGCGATCGCCACGCTGCGGCTCTCGGGGCATTCCTCGCACCTGGCGAGCAACTCGCGCACCTTTTCCCAGTGACGCTGGGCCTCGCCGAGATCGCGCGTGGCCGCCCATTGCGCCGCGCGACGGCTCCACTGGACGGCGGGAAGAATCTCGCCGGCGCCGTCCCAGTGGTGGGCGAGCAACGCTGCGTTATCGTCGGACTTTCCGCAGCAGTCGTTCTCGAGCGCGACCGCGACGCGGCGGTGGATCGCCGAGCGCCGCTCGGCCAGCTGCGTGCGGTAGGAGACCTCCTGCGTGATCGGGTGGTGAAAGACGTACTCGCCCTCGGGGAAGAGCCGGACCGCGTCGATGAAGCCGGCGTCGGCGAGCGAGCGCAGCGCGTCGGCGAGCGACTCGTCGCTCTCGTCGGTGGCGCGCCCGAGCAATCGCTCGCTGAAGTCCTTGCCGATGACGGCAGCCGTCTCCAGGACGGACTTGTCACGCTCATCGAGGCGGTCGATGCGAGCGGCAAGCAGTGCGTGCACGGTCTCGGGGATCTCGATCATCTCGTACGGTTTGGCCAAGCGGTACGCCCCGCGATCGCCTGCGAGGATCCGCGAGTCGATGAGACCACGCACGACCTCCTCGACGAAGAACGGATTGCCACCGGTCCGGGCAGCAACCCGGTCGGCAAGCCCGGTGACCGACGGGTCGGCGCCGAGAAGGTCTCGCAGAAGGTCGGCCACAGCCTGCGGCTTCAGCGGCTCGAGCGCGATGTGATCGTAGCGGTCGCTCTCCATCCACGGAGCCTGGTAGCCGGGCCGCGCGTTGACCAGGATCAGCTCGCAGGTGCGGTCGAGCATCCCGATCATGTCGGCGAGGAACGTATCGCTGGCGCCATCGATCCAGTGCAGATCCTCGAAGACCACGATCATCGGCGTGTCCTCGCTGCGCGAGGCGATCTTGCGCAACCCCTCGGCCAGCATGCCGCGGCGCTCCGCGGGCTCGAGTGGGGGGACGGGTCGCGCGGGATCGGGAACGCCGAGGAAATCGAAGATGTGGGGCAGCATCTCCTTCATCCCCTCGTCGAGCAGCAGAATGCGGCCGGCGATCTTCTCGCGCGCGATCTGCTCGGAGTCCTGCTCGGAGATGCCAAAGTACCCCCGCAGTAGCTCGAGGACCGGCAGGTACGGGATCATCTGGCCGTGAGCGGCGCAGCGGGCCTCGAGAATCTCGACGCCCTCGTTGCGGCGCCGTGCGAGGAACTCGTAGAACAGGCGGCTCTTGCCGGCACCCGCCTCTCCGAAGAGGCCTACCACCCGGCTGCGACCGTTGCGGACCTCGTCGAATGCTGAGTCGAGGACGCCCATCTCGGAGTCGCGTCCGACGAAGCGCGAGAAGCCACGCGTGCGAGAGACGTCGAGACGCGTACGGGCCTCGCCGGCACCCTCGAGCTGGTACACCTTCAGAGGCTCGCGAACTCCCTTGATCGAGAACTCGCCCAGGTCGCGTAGCTTGAAGTAGCCCGATACCAGTGCGGCGGTGTGGTCGGTGAGGTAGGCCGAGTTCGGCGCGGCGAGCGCTTCGACCCGCGCAGCAAGTCCCACCGTGTGGCCCTGGGCCGTGTAGTCCATCCTCAGATCATCACCGATCTTGCCGACGATCACCTCACCGGAGTTGAGCCCCATGCGCACCGAGAAGTTGAGCCCGTGCTGCCGGCGCACGTCGTCGGCGTAGCGCATCAGCTCCTGCTCGAGATGGAGTGCGGCGTACAGCGCGCGGTGAGCGTGGTCCTCGTGAGCGATGGGTGCACCGAAGAGCGCCATGACGCCGTCGCCGGTGTACTGATTGATCGTTCCCTCGAAGCGATGGATGCCCGTGGCCAGTAGCTGGAAGAACCCGTCGAGGATCCGATGCCAGCTCTCGGGATCGACTTGCTCGGCCAGATCCATCGACTCCTTGACGTCGGCGAACAGAACCGTGACCTGCTTGCGCTCCCCCTCGATGGCGCCTCGGGTCTTGAGGATGCGGTCGGCGAGATGCCGTGGCGTGTAGGAACGCGGATCGGGTGTCGCGCTCGAGTCGGCGGTCCGGCGCCGAGCGCCGGCGATCTGCACGCCGCCGCCAGCAGGCGAGGCGGCTGGGCCATGATTGGCGGGACTGGCGGGATCGGCGTCGGCCGCGCCGGCGGTCGCGGTACCACACTCGATGCAGAACCGAGCCGCGTCCGGAAGTGCCGCACCGCATTCGGCGCAGACCTCGCCGAGCTCAGCTCCGCACCCCATGCAGAACTTCGCTCGATCCGGGTTCTCGGTCTGGCAACTCCGGCAACGCACCGCTGGAGAGCCTACCAGTTCCGATTTGCTGGTTGTAACGACCTCGGAAGAAACCGTTCCAAGGCCACGCCGTAACTGGTAGGCATGCGAACGCCGGCGGCGACAACCCACAGCATGCAAGGCCAGCAGAACAGGCATCAAACGGAGAGCCGCGACGCGACCGCTCAGCGGCCGCCCGCGCCCGCCGATCGATCGGCAATGGCGCGTCGAATCGTCACTATCGCGGTCACCGTGACCGCGCTGATGCTGATCGGTCGCGCTGCCGGCGGCTACCTACCGCGCTTCGCCGCGTGGGTCGAGGCGCAGGGGGCGCTCGGCCCGGTCGTCTTCCTCGTCGGCTACGCGGCCGCGACGGTGGCCGGCGCGCCGGGCTCTGTGCTCACACTGGCCGCCGGCGCGATCTTCGGGCTCGCCGCCGGCACGCTGTTCGCATTCACCGGCGCCACTCTCGGCGCGACCGGCGCCTTCCTCCTCGCACGCACCGTCGCACGCTCGGCGGTCGAAAAACGCATCGCCGCCGACGCACGCTTCGCCGCGATCGATCGGGCCGTGGGCGAGCAGGGCCGCCGGCTCGTGTTCCTCCTCCGGCTGTCACCCGTGTTCCCGTTCAACCTCCTGAACTACGCCCTGGGCGTGACGCGTGTGCGGCTCGGCGACTACGTCACTGCCTCGGTCGGAATGCTGCCGGCCACGCTCCTGTACGTTTACTACGGCAAGATCATTGGCGACGTCGCGGCCACCGCGGGTGGCGCCGCGCCCGAGCGCGATGCCGCCTATTACGTGGTCGTCGCAGTCGGACTGGCCGCGACGCTGGCCGTGACGGTAGCCGTGACACGCATCGCACGCCGCGCGCTGCACGAGGCCACCGGTGCCTGAAACCGGCGCGCACAAGAGCCTTCTCCCGGACAACGAGTACGACCGCCGGTTACTGCGTGAGGTGCATCCGAGCGACTGGACCAATCCGGTGCCCCGCGACCGCTATCATCTCGTCGTCGTCGGCGGTGGCACGGCGGGCCTCGTATCCGCTGCCGGTGCGGCAGGACTCGGCGCACGCGTGGCGCTCGTCGAGCGCGACCTGCTCGGCGGCGACTGCCTCAACGTCGGCTGCGTTCCTTCCAAGGGCATGATCGGTGCGGCGCGAGCGTGGCACGGGGCACGCCGCGCAGCAGATTTCGGCGCGCCCGGCATCGCCGGAGCCGGCGGCGACTTCGCCGTGGCGATGGAACGCATGCGCCGGATCCGCGCGGATATGGCGCCACACGATGGCGCTACCCGCTTTCGCGACCTCGGCGTCGACGTCTTTCTCGGCCACGGCCGCTTCACCGCCCCCGACACGATCGCAGTCGACGGAGAGAAGCTGCGTTTCCGGCGCGCCGTGATCGCTACCGGCGCTCGCGCGGCCGCGATCCCGATCCCGGGGCTCGCGGAGGCGGGCTACCTGACCAACGAGACCGTGTTCTCGCTGACCGACCTGCCGTGCCGGCTCGCCGTCGTCGGCGCCGGACCGATCGGCTGCGAGCTTGCCCAGTCGTTCGCGCGCTTCGGTAGCGAGGTGACGCTGCTCGACGCGGCAGGCCACATCCTCCCACGCGAGGACGCGGACGCGGCGGCCATCGTCGAGCGGGCCCTCGTACGCGACGGCGTGCGTGTCCTCACCGGTGTCGAGATCAGCGGCGTTGCGCGTACCGGGAACGAATCCGGCGAGCGGCGCATCTCCTTCACTCGCGCTGGCAGGCTCGAGGAGATCGCAGCGGACGAGATCCTCGTCGCGGTCGGGCGGGCCGCGAATGTCGAGAACCTCGGCCTCGGGATCGCCGGCGTCGAGTACGACCCCACCGGCATTCGCGTCGACGATCGCCTTCGCACGACCAGCGCGAAGATCTTCGCGTGTGGCGACGTCGCCTCCGCCTACAAGTTCACGCACACCGCCGACGCCCAGGCACGCATCGTCATCCAGAACGCACTGTTCTTCGGGCGCGTGCGCACCAGCCGGCTCGTCATCCCCTGGTGCACCTACACCAGCCCGGAGCTCGCCCACGTGGGACTCTCGGCCGCCGACGCGGCTCGCGACGGCGTGGCCATCGACACCGTGCGCGTGCCGTTCGCGGACGTGGACCGGGCGCTACTGGACGGCGAAGAAGAAGGCTTCCTCGCCGTTCACGTCAAGAAGGGCGGCGACGCGATCGTGGGCGCCACGATCGTCGGTGCCCACGCCGGCGACATGATCGGAGAGCTGGTGCTGGCGATGACGGCCGGCATCGGTCTCGGCAAGATCGCGGCGACGATTCACCCCTACCCCACGCAAGGCGAGATCATCAAGAAGGCCGCCGATGCGTGGCGACGCACTAAGCTCACGCCGCTAGCGAGGAGAGTTTTCGCGGCATACTTCCGGCTAGTCCGCTGACGCCGGACCCGGGCATGGCTACCAGACCAGCGTCAGCTCGTCGGTCTTCGGGTCGTATCGCACGGCGGGAGCCGGGGCGAGCCGCAGCTCACGGCCGTCGCTACTGCGGCTGGTGCGCACATCGAACTGGTAGCCGTGCCAGGGGCACTCCACGATCCCATCGCGCCGCGCGCAGCGATCGAGCGGGCCGCCGCGGTGCGGACAGGTGACGGAGAACGCGATGATCTCGCCATCGATCTCGGCGAGCCGGTAGCCCTGGGCCCCCGCACGGATGGTCACCGGCAGGAAGCCCTCGATCACGGCGCGCCGGCCGAGCCTCATCCGCTGGCGCGGCCCTTCGGCGTGCGGTGACACCGCCGCGCGCTCCCCCTCGCCGCGCTCAGCCTGTACTCGATCGAGCACGAGCTGGCGATGCTGCATCATCGCCTCGTCCTCGTCCCACAACTGCGCGTATACCGTCTCCATCGCGTCGCCAACGGCCTCGCGCTCGTCCTCCGTCACGCCAGGCACACGGAAGTCGACCTCGATCCGCGTCGCGTGCTCGCCACTGCGCTGCAGCCGCGTCACGATCTCCGTACCACTGCCTGTGCCAGCCAGCGTGCGCGTGGTGTAGAACAGATCCTCGCGGGCGAGTACCACCTCGACTACAGCCGAGCCACCGCCGAGCTCTTCCACGAACTCGAGATCGGCGCGCCATCCACCGGCGTTCGATTCAAGCAGGTCGATACGCCGGAACGTCGACCGATGCAGCCACGGCAGGTGCTCCCAATCGAGAACGTTCTCCCAGACACGCTCGAGCGAGGCGCCGACCGTACGGCAATAGATCCGGCACGAGACCGGACCGAGGGGTGGCTTCAGAGTTTCGCCCACGATCGTGACGGAGTGCTCGTGCGGCGCGTGGAGAGATCCGCTAGCCGTCGCCAAGCTTCCCGGCGCGAAGGCTACGTCGCATGCCTTCCTGACTGAAGGCGTGACCGCACGAGCGACTGGCCGTCGCCGTCACCCACGGATATGAGCAGCGTGATGGACTCCCCCGAAGCCGTGCCTGTCGTCGAGACCCGTGCGCTGTACAAACGCTTCGGCGACCGTACCGCCGTCGACGGCCTGGATCTCAGCGTGCCCAAGGGCGCCTGCTACGGGCTGCTCGGCCCGAACGGCGCGGGCAAGACCACCACGCTGCGCATGATCTATGGCGTGACGCGTCCGACCAGCGGCAGCGTTCGCGTGTTCGGTCTGGACGTCACCCGCGCGCGGCGGGCAGTGTGCGCGCGCATCGGCGTGACGCTTCAGGACAACGTCATGATCGACGACCTCACGCCGGACGACAATCTGCGCATCTTCGGCCGCTACCATCTGATCGACGAGCCGCAGCTGTCCGCCCGCGTGGACGAGCTCGTTGACTTCCTCCACCTCGGATCGCATCGCGACGTGCCGGTGCGGGCCCTCTCCGGCGGCTTCAAGCGGCGTCTCGCGATCGCAATGTCGCTCGTGAACCATCCCGAGCTTCTCGTGCTCGATGAGCCCACCACGGGGCTCGACCCAGCCGTGCGGCTGGCCCTGTGGACGAGCATTCGCGACCTGCGCGCGCGCGGCACTACCGTTCTCCTCACGACGCACTACATGGAGGAGGCCGAGCGACTCTGCGACCGGGTCGGCATCGTCGACGGCGGCCGCCTCATCGCAGAGGGCGCACCGCGCGATCTGATCGAGGAGCACCTGGCGCCCGAGACCGTCGAGCTCGACTCCACGCCCGAGGAGGAAGCCGAGCTGCTGGTCGGTTTCGCACCTCCGATGCGCCGTCTGCGCGCTGGAAGCCGGCTCATCCTCCACCTTGCAGACGCAGCCGCACTGGTCGAGCACCTGCACGCACTTGACGCGCGCTGCGGCGACAGCGGCGGCGGATTGGCGAATGGCCGCAAGCGTCGCCAGCTCGTCGTGCGGCCGACGACGCTCGAGGACGTGTTCCTGGAGCTGACCGGCGCGAGCCTCGAGGTCCGCGCGTGAGCGTGTCACCGCGCCACGCGATCGCGGTCTGGCGCCGCAACGCCACGATGTACAAGCGCACCTGGAAATCGAACGTGCTTCCGAACTTCTTCGAGCCGGTCTTCTACCTGGCTGCCGTCGGAATCGGCGTCGGTGCCTACATCCAGGAGATGGGCGGCATGAGCTACCTGGAGTTTCTCGCACCCGGCCTCGTGTGCGTGGCCGCGATGAACGGCGCGAGCTACGAGGCGACCTACAACGTCTTCGTGCGGCTGTCGTTCGACAAGGCCTACGATGCCATGCTCACAACGCCGATCGAGCCGGACGACGTGCTCGCGGGTGAGGTCCTCTGGGCCGTGACGCGTGCGAGCATCTACGGAGGGTGCTTCTACCTCATCCTCGTCCTGTCCGGCCTCGCCCCCCTACCCTCGAGCCTGCTCGCGATCCCGGCGATGCTGCTCTCGGGTCTACTGTTCGCCTCGTTCGGCATCGCTTTCTCGTTCTACATCGAGACGATCGACGTGTTCAGCTT
>SPBQ01000382.1 GCA_004525875.1 Myxococcales bacterium | reverse complement strand
CCGTACAGCCTGTAGTTGGTAGGCTTCGACATGGCCACATAACCGAGGGCTCCAGGACATGATGACCTCCGCGTAACAGGCGCAGAAAGGAGGTTATCCATGTTGGAGCGCTATTTTGTTCGTCCGACAACCGTCGATCGGATCCGGGCCACCTGGCTCGGGGAGTCGATCGAATGCTATGTGACGTGGCTTGCCGAGCAGGACTATTCGGCACGTTGCGTACAGTCTCGGGTTCCCGTCTTGGTCCAGTTCAGCGAGTTCACGCGGCAGCGCGGAGCGACCACCGTACGGGAGGCAGCCCCTCATGTTGACGAGTTTGTCGACACTTGGGTGAGCGAGCACGGCGGTGCGAGTCCTCGAGCCGGGTTCGCCAAGGAAATCCGGGGACCCGTCGAGCAGATGCTACGACTCGTTGTGCCCGGGTTTCGCGGTCGAGGTCGGCCTCGCTCAGACACGCATCCGTTTCGTGAGCGAGCACCAGGGTTCTTCGCCTACCTGCGCGAGGAGCGCGGGCTTCGCGACGCGTCGATTCAGCAATACGATCATCAGCTCAAGTGCTTCGAGACCTACCTCGCTCGCATCGATCTGCACGACCTCTCGGCCCTTTCCCCACCGATACTCAGCGCATTCATGACGCGGCGTAGTGGAGGGTTGAGTCAGAGTAGCGTGACCGGAGCCTGCGTCTGCTTGAGAGTCTTCCTGCGTTATCTGGCTCGAGAAGGCCACGCTGCGAGCGACCTGAGTTCGGTGATCGAGAGCCCGCGCACGTACCGATTAGCAGCGCTGCCGCGCTCGATCTCGTGGGAGGAGGTCAGGCGTGTACTCGAGATCGTCGACCGACGCTCACCCGGCGGCAGGCGCGACTACGCGATTCTGCTGTTGCTCGTTACCTACGGCCTGCGTGCTCGCGAGGTCGCCGCCCTGACGATCGACGACATCGACTGGAGGCAGGAGCGGCTACGGATTCCCGAGCGCAAAGCCGGCCACTCGACCGCCTACCCACTCTCCCCGATCGTTGGTGAGGCGGTGCTGAGCTACTTACAGCACGGGCGTCCTGACAGCGCTGAGCGATTCGTATTCTTCCGAGTCGTCGCCCCGTTCCGCCCCCTCGGACACGCCGCGATTTCCTCACGGGCCGCCCACTACCTGCGCCGGGCTGGCGTTGTCGTTCCACGGCCGGGCTCACATACGTTGCGCCACACCTGTGTGCAGCGCCTCGTCGATGCGGAGTTCTCGTTGAAAGTCATCGGAGACTACGTCGGCCACCGCGCAGCCGCCTCCACCGAGATTTACTCGAAGGTGGCAGTGGAAACGCTGCGACAGATCGCGCTTGGCGATGGGGAGGATGTTCTATGAGATCGCTGTGGAAAGGATATCAGAGCCCGTTGGCTTCAGACATCGAGCGCTATGTCGCCTACAAGCGCGCTCTCGGACGAAAGTTTCGCGCCGAGGAATACGCGCTGCGTTTGCTTGATCGCCATCTGGTCGATCACGGCGTGACCAGTGTCGCCGAAGTCACTGCGCAGCGGCTGGAGAGTTTTCTCGCCTCACGTGGCCATCGTCGTGCACGCAGTTACAATCACTTGCTCGGCGTTCTCCGCCAGTTCTTTTCCTGGCTCGTGGCGCAGAGCGTTCTGTCGACCTCGCCGCTGCGATCATCGCCGCGCAGACAGACCGCTACGCTGCGCCCGTACCTGTTCACGCCAGATCAAGCTCGCCTTCTGCTCCAAGTCGCCGGCAGCTTGCCCGATGCCAGCGGAGCGCTGCTGCGGGGCCCGACTTACCGCACCATCTTCGCTCTTCTGTACGGACTGGGGTTGCGGGTAGGCGAGGTCTCACGTCTGTGCTGCCAGGACGTGGACTTGGAGCGCGAGCTCCTCATCATCCGCCAGACCAAATTCGCCAAGAGTCGGCTGACCCCGTTCGGTCCCCGAATCGCAGAGCTACTTCGGGAGCATCTGGACCGACGCAAAGCACACGGCTGTACGCTTGCACCCGACGCTCCGCTCTTCTACTTCCGCAATCATCGGCCCATCCATCCAGGCACAATCAGTCAGACCTTCCATCACCTCTTACCCCGGTTGCGACTCGAGGTGCCACCGGGCATCCGCTCACCGCACGTTCATGACCTTCGTCATTCCTTTGCGGTGGGTACTCTGTTGCGATGGTACCGCGATGGGATTGATCCTGCCTCTCGCCTACTTCCCCTGGCCACCTTCCTCGGCCATGTCGACCCGGCCTCGACCGCGGTCTACCTCACGATCACCGATCAGTTGCTCGAGCAGGCCAACAGCCGATTCGAGCATCTCGCCAACGTGGTCGTGTTTGCGGAGAGCGTGTCATGACCGGCTCGGGCTTAGGCGCGCTGGTCTACGCTTTCTTCGAGGAGCATCTCAAAGGACTCAAGGCCGTGCGTGCTCAGACGATCAAGAGCTACAGGGACACGCTGCGCCTGTTCCTAAACTTCGTGGCCGCCGATGCACGCAGGCGGATTACTCGGCTCACCCTCGAAGATCTGACGTTCGAGCGAACGCAGGCCTTTCTGCGCTACCTCGAGCACGAGCGAGGCAATCACGTCCGCACCCGCAATCAACGCCTGGCCGCGCTGCACACGTTCTTCGATTTTGTCGCCACACGGCATCCCGAAACGTTGATAGTTGCTGAGCGCGTGGCCGCCATCCCCACCAAACGGGTACCACCGCCCGAAACGCACTTCCTCGAGCGAGAGGAGATCGCTGCGTTGTTCAAACAGCTGCCCAGCGTGGGGCCGCACGCGCGGCGCGATCGGGCGCTTCTGCTGTTCCTCTACAATACCGGCGCTCGCGTGCAAGAGGTCGTCGAGTTGCGACGAAAGCACCTGGAGCTCAACGATGCTCCTCGGGTTCGCCTGCACGGCAAGGGCGACAAGTGGCGAGTCTGCCCGCTGTGGGCCGAGACCGCGAAGCAACTGCGCGACTTGCTGCACGAGTCGCCCACTGCCGACTCAGCTGATCGTCCCGTCTTCGTATCGCGTTCCGGTCAGCCGTTGACGCGCTTTGGAATCTACAAGCTCGTTCGCCGTCATACGCGGCTTCTCGAACGTACTGGGTCGGATGGACGCCCGCGGCACATCTCACCTCACGTCTTTCGCCACACCACCGCCGTGCACCTCCTCGAAGCAGGCGTAGAGATTAATGTGATCCGAGGCTGGCTCGGCCACGCCCACCTCGACACGACCAATCGCTACGCCGAGATCACACTGCGGACCAAGCGGGCCGCCCTCCAAGTGTGCGAGCCGCCCGACGATGACATCCAAACATTCCCCCGAAAACCAGTATGGCGCGATGACCACGCACTGCTCGAGTGGCTCGATTCTCTGTAACGGTTATGTGGCCTCGCCAACGAGCACCGCCTTGATAGGCCAGCAGTTCTTACGGTCGCGGCCACATCGCATCGTCGGCCACAAAACCCGGAATATGTGGCGCGCCACATATTCCGGGAGCATCGTCAGGGGCACTCCGCCGAAGAACGCGAACGCTGCGTTGTGGCCGTCCAGGAACGCCTCGG
>SPBQ01000269.1 GCA_004525875.1 Myxococcales bacterium | reverse complement strand
GGCTGCGCCGTCGCCGGCTGCCACGGTAGCGTCGGCAACGCCGGCGACCTCAGTGATCTCGGCCACCCGACCCGCGGCTACGCGGAGCTACTCTCCGATCCTGTCGACTGTTTCTCGAGCTCCTACCAGAGCCGCGTCGTGCCCGGCAACCCGGGCGCGAGCTTCCTGCTGGCCAAGCTCGAGGGGACTGCGGACTGCGGCAGCTCGATGCCGCTGATCGGCGGCCTTCTGCTTCAGGAAGACCGCGACATCATCCGCGACTGGGTCCTGGCCGGCGCGCCCCAGAACTGAGCGCCTGTCAGGTGCTCTTCCCGCGCCCCATGGGGAAGAGCGCCGACACGCGTCTCCGGTAGCTCTCGTAGCGCTCGCCGTGCAGGTGGACGAGTGTGCGCTCCTCGATCTGAATACCGATCAGGATGTAAGCGGTGTTGGCGACCGCGAACAAAAGGTGCCCCTGCGTCATCACCGGCGTGAACCAGAACGCTATCAAGAACCCGCTCATCAGGGGATGGCGGACCCACTTGTAGAACAGTCGCTCCCGGAACTGCGGATGCTCGGCCTCGCGCCCGATCGCGTAGAACACCGTCTGGCGTAGCCCGAACAGCTCGAAATGGTCGATCAGACACGTCGAGATCAGGGCGATCCCCCAGCCGGCCAGAGAGATTCCGTTCAAGAGCGCCGCAGCGAACGGGCTCTCGATCCGCCAGATCGTCTCCGGCATCGGTCGCCACTGCCAGACCATCAGCGCCAGGATCGCCGTGGCGAGCAGCACGAACGTGGAGCGCTCGACCTGCGGCGGGATGACACGCGTCCACCATTTCTTGAAGCCGATGCGCGCCATGACGGTGTGCTGGAAGGCGAACAGCCCCAGCAGCCCGAGATTGATCGCGATCGCAGCGCCCAGCGACTCGGCCGCGACGCCCGTGTCAATCGACTTCGGGACGACCCAGTTGCCGACGAAGCCGATCAGGTAGAGGAACGTTAGAAAGAAGAACAGGTAGCTTCCGACGCCGTAGGCGAATGTGAGCACGCGACCGATCATGTAGAACCCCCTATCTTGGCCGCTCGCCGTGCGAGTGCCTCCGTCATGGCCTCGAATCCCGCCTGCAACCGTGCGCCCATGAGCATCCGAACCACCGGTGCGAGCCAGCCCGATAGCTGAAAGTGCGAGTCGTAGCGAGCGCGTCCAGGGTCGAGCGGGTAGATCTCGTGGCCGCGTCGGCTCGACAGCGCTCCGAGTGGCATCCCGGGGATCCCGTAACACAGGCGCTTGCCCGGCACGTGTTCGAGGATC
Source organism: Myxococcales bacterium (assembly GCA_004525875.1). Next base: position 3,171 of record SPBQ01000269.1, on the reverse strand, counting down.
GTCTCGCGCTGCTTCTGTGTGAACCCCGGGAACAACCGGACTTTCATGTCGATCGGGTCGCCGACCTTGAACGTCGAACGACAGCCGACGACGAAGGGGTTCCACTCTCCATATGCGTCGAGATCGGTGATCACTTTCCAGACCGTCTCTGCGCTCGCCTGGATCTCGACTGTCTGTTCGATCACGAACGGCATCGCCGTGTCCCTCTAGAACTCATCTCTGCTTGCCGGGCGACGACTCGTAGGGCGAGATCATGTTCTCGCCTTCGGCTACCTCTTACGCCGCGGGCCCGCGCCGAGCAACAGGCGGAGCCTCGCGCGACCTTGACTCGTCCTCTCCCCGTTCCGAGAATCGGCTCATGAAGGTCATTGTTCTCGGCGCCGGCGGAATGGGGCGTTACGCGGCTCGTACCGCCGTCGCTTTCGAGTTCACCGAAGAGCTGGTGGTCGCCGATCTCGACGAGACCGCCGCCTCGAGCTTCGCCGAGGAGCTCGGTAGCAAGGCCCGCGGCGTGCGCGTCGATGTCACCGATCCGGCTGATCTCGCAGCGGTCATGGACGGCGCCACCGCCGTCTTGAACACGGTGGGCCCGTTCTTCCGCCTCGGCCCGCCCGTCCTGCGCGCTGCGATCGAGGCCGGCTGCCATTACCTCGACATCAACGACGACTGGGAGTCGACCGAGGCGATGCTCGACATGAGCCACAAGTCTCGCTCGCGTGGGGTCACCGCCGTGATCGGCATGGGCGCGAGCCCGGGCATGTCGAACCTGCTCGCCGTGACGGCCATCGGTGAGCTCGACGAGGTGGAAGCCATCTACCCGGGCTTCGACCTCGACGCCGCCATGCCCGAGACCCGCGGCGACAAGCCCTGCGCCGCGTCCATCCACGGTGTGCACCAGCTCACCGGCAAGATCCGCGTGTTCGACGACGGCAAGCTCGTCGACCAGCGCCCCATGCGACGTATCGATCTCGACTATCCCGGCCTCGGTCCGCGCGCCGGCTGGACAATGGGCCATCCCGAGGCCATCACGTTCCCGCGTTACTTCCCGTTGCTGCAGCGCTGCCTCGTCCTGATGACGATGGACCGGACCAACCTGTGGGCGATGCGCACTATCCGCCTGCTCGTCGACGCGAAGCTGCTCTCGGTCGATAGCGCAGCCGCGTGGGTGGAGCGGCTCGAGGGTGTCGGCAAGCCGGTGAAGACGCCGGACGACTATCTGCGCGAGCTCGGCGAAGAGAAGTCGCCCAAGCTGCCGCCCGTCTTCGCGCTGGCCGTGGGCACGAAGGACGGCAAGCCCGCCTCGGCCGCCGCGGCGATCCTCTCGGCGCCCGCCACCGGCATGGGTGGTGCGACCGGTGTTCCGCTGGCCATCGGCCTGGCGGCGGTGCGGCCCGACGGCGAGCAGCGCCGCGGCGTGTTCGCAGCCGAGGGCATCGTCGACCGCAAGCAGTTCTTCGACCTTCTGGCTCCGCTTTGCAGTCCGAAGAAGCGGGCGATGGAGGACCTGCTGCTGATCTCGCGGTCGTGGGAGGACGTGGATCTGCGCGAGAAGATGCGCGAGCTCGCCGGCCGCTGATGGGCGCGATGATGAGCCACGGGTGCGGGCGCCGCCTCAGCGACGCCGCGCGACTGCGGAGGGGACCGCGGACCTCGCGCAGCCGGCGTTCGGGACGGGCCGACACATCGACCGGCCGGTGAAATGATCGGCGATCGCTACTGGGCCGCGCCGGCGCCTGGTTCAGTAGTGCAGCCGCACGCGCGCGTGTACGGGGTGATGATCGGATACGGGCAGCGGCAGCACGCCCGCGTCCTCGACGACGAGCGGCTCGAAGCGGAGGTCGGCGGCCGCGGCGTCGCGCAGGTACACGCGGTCGAAGCGCTCGCTGCGACCACGCCGGCGGACGTACTCGTTCTGCGACGTGTAGGTAGGACGCGTCGCCTCGGTGGCAACGGCTGCGTCGACGAAGCCGGCGGCCTCGATGCGTCGGGCACTGTCCTCATCGCCGGACTCGTCGGCGTAGAGGTTGAAGTCACCCATCACGACGACCGGACGCGACTCGCGCTCGAGCGCGCGCAGTAGCTGCTCGATCTGGCGCGTGCGAATGCTCGCGTGGCGACGGCCGGCCTGCAGGTGCGTTACTAAGATGCGGATCTCGACGCCCTCGCCTGTCTCGACCGACGCGGCGAGGATGCCCTTGTGCTTGAGCTTGTCGATTCCCACCCGAGCCTCGAAATATTCGACGTCGACACGCGCGCTCTCGCGCAGCCGTCCGCCGAGCGCCAGGCCGCAGTCGCGACGTCCGGTCGGCAGACGGAACAAGTCGAGGGGCACGGCGCGGCGCCAGGGCCACCACAGCTCCTGGAGCCCGACCACGTCGTAGGGGCAATCGAGGAGGTGGTCGACGAAGCGGCGCTTGCGGCCGTGTCGGTCGCGCGACATCGGCCACGGAAGGCCCCAAAGATTCATTGTCAGGAGGTCGAGATCGAGTCGCACGGTACGCTCAGTATAGGGATCAGGGGCCGGGCGGCTAGCGGAATCTCGACACGCGTGCCTCTCGATTGTGACGCGCCCGAACCCGATCCATGAGCGTTCGTGAACGCCTGACCACCGAGTTCCCCGACTCCGAGCGCGCCGTCCGCGAAGCCATCGAGGACGCGCGCCCCGTCGACCTCAGCGAGTCGCTGTCGGAGCTGTTCGTGACAGGGGTCACGCAGCGGTTGTGGGGGTCGGCCTGAAGGGCGACTCCGCCTCAGTCGTCTGCGTCTTCTACCTCGGTCCACGTCTCGTCGGGATTGAAGACCATGATCTTGCGCGCACGCTCCTCGGTCTCGGGCCCGAGATCGTTCTCGTACACGACGCCGCGGTGGTTGATCGTGAACGTCATCACGCCGGTGTCGTCCCAGTGCACCGGCCATGCGATGAGCGCGAAGCCGCCGACCATGCGGCCGCCCAGCATGTAGCTGTACGCGCCGCCCGGCGCCGCCGGGCCCTGACCCTGGAGGATGCGGAAGTAGTAGCCGTGGTAGTCGGTGCCCGGCTCGTCCTCGCCGAACATGGGGCCGAGAGGGCTCTCTTCCTCGTCGTCGAGGCTCGCCCAGTAAAGACCGTCCTTCTGTCCCGGCGTGCTGATGATGCGCTGTGCATACTCGAGGACGCCGTCGCCATTGCGG
>SPBQ01000143.1 GCA_004525875.1 Myxococcales bacterium | reverse complement strand
GCCTGGTGCCCGTCGGCGACGCGGACCGCGACGGGATCGACGACGGTGTCGACCCCTGCCCCGCCGACGCCCGCAACCTGTGCTTCGGCCCTATCGCCGTGGACAGCACCACCGGTCGACCCATCCGCCTCAACGCCGGCGGCGAGGACGCCGGCTGCGCGGGTGCGAAGACCGACTGCAACGGCGACACGTGGGAGGCCGACTTCGGCTTCAATCAGACCGGTAGTGGTGGCGCCTGTGGGTCCGGAGCCGGCGCTGCTTGCGAGATCGCCGAGGTTGAAGCGCTGTTCGGCTGCACGGACGATGCAACGCAAGATCTGTTCCGCTGCGAGCACTGGGACGGCCCAGGCGGCGCCGAGCTGGCCTACTCGTTCGAGGTACCGGCCGGTGACTACGTCGTGAATCTGTTCTTCGCGAACACCTTCGGCGGCACCGGCGCGGCCGGCGACCGCCTGTTCGACATCCTCATCGAGAACGTGAACGTTCATCCACGCTTCGACCAGGTGACCGTGGCCGGCGCCAGCGCCACGGCCGTCGTCCGCTCGGCACAGACGACGGTAACCGACGGCCGCCTCGACATCGTCTTCCGTCACGCGGTCGAGAACCCGACCCTCAAGGCGATCGAGGTCGTTACGAACGTCGCCCCGACGACGACCACCACGCTTCCCGCCTGCACCGAGGATTGCACCGACGGCCTCCACGCGTCCCCCGCGCTCATCGCGTGGGGGCACGTTGCGCTCGGGGCCGAGGAGACGCGCGAGATCAGCCTGACGAACTCCGGCCTCTCCGACGTCGTCGTCCGGACGGTCGCGTTCCGGACGATGAGCGGCAGCGCCGAAGACTTCCGCATCGAGATCGCCGGTCAGAGGATCTCCGGCGCCGGTAGCCCGCAGCCGCACACCCTCGACCTTGTCGTTGCTGCCGGCGTGGAGGTGCTGCTACCGGTCACGTTCGATCCGGGCGCAGCGCGCACCAGCAGCGTGGACCTGCTCTTCGAGACCGATTTCGCGGTGCACGACGTCGACCTGCTCGCCACCGGCGGCGAGGGCCCGGACGATCCGTTCCTGCACGTCGTCATCGACGCGCCACGCGTGGTCATCGACCACGACGGTGACGGTAGCGCGACGGTCGTGCTCGGTGGCGGCGAATCCCACACGCACGAGCCCGGCAGGCATCTCGCCGCACACGTGTGGCGCGTCGATGGTGCGATCATGGCCACGTCGGTCGCGGTCCCGATCGATCTCCCCATCGGCGAGCACGAGATCTCGCTGTCGATCTTCGACAACGCCGAGCCCGCCAAGATCCTGACCGATACCGTGACGGTCGAGGTCGTCACCGCAGACGCGGTCCCCGGCGTACTGGCGCTCTACCACGACGCCGGTGCCGGCGGAGATCCACTCGCGCTGATCGACGCCGTTCCCGCCACCGCCGACCATGGGGAGGTCCTTGCAACGACGACGGTCGATGCGGCCGACGGCACGATCGGCTCCTCGCCGTTCGCGGCCGACCGCGGCGTACTGCTCCGCATGCTCGGGGCGTTCGCCGTGCCCGCCGACGGGATCTACGAGATCGTCGCCAGCGGCGGCGAGCACCGGCTGTTCGTAAACGGTGCGCGCGTGATCGGCCCGATGGCGCTCGCGGCGCGTGTTCACACGCTCGACGCGCGCTTCGCGCTGGACGAGGCCGCCGATCTGCCGGCCTCCATCCTCTTCGGTCCGCTCGGCGGCCCGCTCGCGCCCGTCGAGGCAGCTGCGCTGACGCACGACGAGACCACGCTCGGTCCGGTCATCAACTCGATGACGAGCGGCGGTGCGAAGACCGGTGGTCAGCCCGTGCTGATCACGGGCATCGGCTTCTTCCCTGCCGCCTCGGTCTCGCTGGCATGGGGAGACGAGACACTGGTGCCGCCGGCGATCTCCGTCACACCGACCACGATCTCGCTCGTGAGCCCTCCCGGTGTCGACACGACGGACGTGGCAGTGTCCACGCCGGCCGGGACCAGCAACCTGGCGAGCTACCAATACGACGACATTGGTCCGCCGCCGATCCTGTTCGCGACCGAGCAGCTCGACTCGCTCGCCGATCCCACGCAGGCCGCGTGGGGACCGGATGGGCGCCTCTACGTCGCGAGCACGCAGGGCACGATCACGGCCTACACGTTCGGCGACGACTACGAGATCGTTGACAAGTCGGTGATCGACGTGCTGGTCGGCACCGAGACGTCCGATATCCTCGGGCTGGCCTTCGATCCGTTGGCCGCACCCGGCCAGGTCGCGGTCTACGTCTCCCACACTCGCATCTTCGCCAAGGGCGGCGCCTGCAACTTCAGCGGAAGCTTCGACTACATCGGCCGTGTCTCGCGCATAGCGGGCCCTGACTTCGACACGGTCGAGCCCGTCGTCACCGGGCTGCCGACCTCGAACCACGATCACGCCGTCAACGGACTGGCGTTCGACAGCGACGGCAATCTGCTCGTGGCGGTCGGCGGCAACACGAACGCCGGCATCGAGGCCTGCGCCTTCGGGGCGGTGCCCGAGTCGCCGCTGTCGGGAGCCATCCTCGAGGTGGAGCTGGCGCGTCCCGGCTTCGATGGTGCGATCGTCCACCTCGATCGTGACACCGGCTTGCCGTTGCCCGACCAGCTTGACGGCGATCGCGCCGAGCTCGCCCACGGTACCGACGTTCGCGTGCGGGCGCCCGGATTTCGCAACAGCTTCGACCTCGTTTTCACCACCGCCGGGCGCATCTACAACACCGACAACGGTCCGGATTTCAACCTCGGCCCCGCCTCGACCGGCCCCCAATCGCAGGGCCCGGATCCGGCCGACGTCGATTCGCTCGGCCTCGTCATCGACGACGGCTACCACGGTCACCCCAACCGCAATCGCGGCCGGCTCGACCCCCGCCAGAACGTCTACCGCGGGACCGCCGACACGACCGCGGCGGGCGAGCTCGAGACACCGGTCGCGACCTTCCAGTCCTCGGTCGACGGCATCGACGAGTACCGGGCGGCGACGTTCGCCGGCGCCATGCGCGGCCAGCTGCTGGTACAGAAGTGGAACGGGGCGACCTACCGCGTGGAGACCACGGCGAACGGCAGGACCGCCGCCGCCATCACGGCGCTACCGGTAAATCTGCAGGGACTCGACGTCGTGGCCGGCCCGGGAGGCGCGCTCGTCGGTATCGACTTCACCGATGACCGGCTGATGCTCGGTCGCCCAGTCGACGCCGGCGCGACAGGACTGACCGTCTACGACGTGTTCCCGTGGCGCGCCCCGCATGGCGGCGGCACGCCGTTCGTGATCGGCGGCAGCGGTTTCGGTGATCTCGCGACCACCTCGGTGACCATCGACGGTGCCAGCGCCGTGCTTACCGCGGTGAGTCCGACACGCATTCGCGGCACGGTGCCGCCGCGCGCCTCCGCCTCCACGACCCCGGTTGACGTGATCGTGAGCGTAGGCGACGAGTCGGACCTGCTCCCCGCGTCCTTCACCTACCTGGCCGATCCGAGCGTGGATACCGGCGCGTCGGCCGAGCTCGGCGTCGACGGCCGTGGCTCGCTCAGGTCGAGCAGCACCTTCGCAGGCTCCTCGTTCGTGCTGCGCAACACCTCGACCGCCACGCGCAGCATCGTTCGCGTGCGCGTCGATCTCCGCGATGCGCTCCTTCGCGATCTGGCCTTCGACCCTGCCGGAGCGGCGGGCGACCCACTCGGCAAGGATCTGACGATCGACTCGAGCAGCGGTCCCGCTCTCGTCTCGCGCACGTGGCAAGGCCGCCGGCACGGCGGCTACCACACTCTAGAGATGGAGCTCGCGGGCTTCGCCCCCGGGCACACGATCGAGTTCTCGGCGGACATCGACCCGACCAGCATCCAGGGCGCGCCGGCCCCCGGCCCCAGCGAATCGGGAAGCATCGGCGGCTCGGAGCTCGTCGGTGCGACGCTCACCGTGTGGTTCGACGACGGCACCGTCCGCCACGGCGATCTGTTCACCGACCCCAGCCTCGACACTGCGGCCCGCGCGGTCGCCGGCTTCAGCGAAGCGGTCCGCCCGAGACTTGCGCTCGTGGGGTTCTCCACACCGGCCGCCGTGAGCGACGCGGCGCAGGTGCTGCACGTGACCGGGCCGGCCGGGGCGACCGTCGACGTGCTCGTTCATGAGGCGGCGCTCGAGACCTCGACAGTACCCGGCGGCGGCAACGATCTGCAGCCCTGGGAGGCCAATACGGTCCTGTCGATCGAGCGCCACCAGATGGTGCTGGACGCCGCGGGAAGCGCCGACCTCGCTGTCACACTGCAACGCAGCGATCCGGCCGGTGGTCTCAACCTGATCGTCGCGGCGATCGAGGACGCCGAAGGACACACCGGTCGCGTATCAGCTCCCCTCATCGTCGAGCTCCTTCCCTAGGAACACCTCTCGCCGCGGCCCCCCCCATGACCGTGGGGAAGCGGCTCAAAAGAGCCACGCGCGCAATCGCGCAAATGCCATGCACCACGCCTTGGCGACTTCGTACTACGCAATGCAGAGCGCAAGTCACGGGCGCAACGAACATCGCTCATCCGACAACGTGGACGACGTCCCGTAAGAATCTCGGGAGCACCGATCCGGTCTACTTGTTGATCCCGACGCGGCGCGCAAGCGTCTCGTTCTGTGTAGCGAGCGACAGCGCGTTGCGACGTGTCGTCAAGCAAGCGTGCAGTCATGTGCGAACGGAGATTAGTCCCGATGCGCGGCGCGGCGCGAAGTATACTCGATGTATCCCCGTTTTTTACGATGGGCGAAGTGACTGCGCCCGGTGGTGTCGACGGCGACGCTTGAAGCGCGCGACGATGCTCGAGCGAGAAGAGCGAGAAGAGCAGGAAGAAACGGATGAGCGACTCGAACAACAAGAGCCGCGTGGTTCGCGTACTCGTGGCGGCGGCCGTGGGCATCTCCCTCGGCCTGTGTGACGGCGCGCTGCACGGCGATCCGGCGGAGTGGCAGGCCGCGCCCGTGGCCGCCCTGCTCGGTATCGCGAACCTGAGCGCATGCTATGCGGTCGCGACCGCCGTGGCCGGCGCGATCGTGCCCTGGCACTTCTTCGTCTATCTCGTCCCCGGCGGCTTCGCGGCGATGCAGGCCCTGACCGCGTACCTGCGCGCCAACCCCGCCGCCGAGCTGCCGGGACTCCTGCTCGCGGGCGCTCTCTCGATTCTCGCGGCCGCCGCGGCAGCGACGACCGCATCGGCCATCTTCGGCCGAACCCAGCCGCGCGCCTTCGTGGCCGGCCCCACAGCAGCATTCCTCGGCCTGTTCCTGCTGGTGGCGCTGTTCGGTGGCGAGCCGAGCACCGCGGACGGTCACGCCCGATCTCCGGCATTCTCCGAAACCGGGGCAGTGCGGCTCGGAGCCGACCGCGCCCGACGGCCGAACGTCCTGCTGCTCACGCTCGACACGCTGCGCGCCGACCGGCTCGGCGTCTACGGCTACCGCAGGGTTCGTACGCCGAACCTCGACAGGCTCGGCACCGAGGGCGCACTCGTGCTCAACGCCGTGACGCAGGCGGCGACCACCCCGCCCTCGCACGCTTCGATCCTGACCGGCCTGTACCCCGCGCGGCACGGCATCCGTGGATTCGAGTCCGGGCTCAGCCTCCCGGCCGACCATCCCACGCTCGCCGAGCTGCTCGGCCACGCCGGCTACGCGACCGGCGCCGTCATCGCCTCGGTGCCCCTGAGACCCGGCAGCGGCATCGAGCGCGGCTACGAGAGCTACGACTTCGTGATGCCGCCGATCGACTACGCGTTCTACGGCTTTCGCGAGGCGGTGGCGGCGCGTGTGCTCAAGCGTCTGCAGATCGTCACCGACCGCACCGGCTATCGCCCCGGACGCACCCAGTCTGACCTCGCCATCGACTGGATCTCGCGCCAGGGCGACCGCCCGTGGTTCCTGTGGGTACACTACTTCGACGCGCACGACCCCTACGCGCCGCCCGCACGCCATCTCATGGCGGGCACGCACCCGGGAGCGAGCGTCACCGACCTCCTCCAGCGCGCCTACCTGTACGACAGCGAGGTCGCCTACCTCGACGAGCAAATCGGCCGGCTACTCTCGTTCCTCGACGACGCCGCGGTTCTCGACGACACGATCGTCACCGGGATCTCCGATCACGGTGAGGCGCTCGGTGAGCACAACTACGTCGGCCACAGCCACAAGATCTACCAGGAGCAGGTGCACGGCGTCTTCCTGATGCGCTACCCGGCGGCAATCCCGTCGGGAACGGAGATCTCCGCGCAGATCCGTAACATCGACTACTACCCGACGATCCTCGAGCTCACCGGCATCCCGAT
>SPBQ01000019.1 GCA_004525875.1 Myxococcales bacterium | reverse complement strand
GTCGCCCACGAACAAGTCGGGGAGCGGGTCGGCGGCGTAGTCGAGGCCGCGGAGTATCTCTTCGCCGAACGAGACGTTGAGGGAGCCACCGCGGATGGTGGTCACCGTGCCGGGTGCGGAGTCGATGGCGAAGGTATAGCCGGCCGGCCACGGGTTACCGGTGAAGTTGTCGTCCCAGGCGATGTAGACCTCACCGTCCAGAGCCCCGCCCGCGCCGTGTGCCGAGCCGCTGGGCGCGTCCTCGGCGCGAATCGAAGCGCCCGCTCGGTTGAGTGCGGCGGCGACCAGAACCTCGGCGCGCAGATTGCCGTCGAGGTCGGCGATCTGGCAGGTGGCGCCCATGTGGTACTCGTGCGATCCAGCCGGAGGCTCGATCTTCGCGATGTGGCCGGCCAGCGGCGTCGAGCCGAAGTCGGCCAGGTCGATCGTCCTCGCCGTGGCGAGCGACGCGCCGCCGCGAATCACGTATGCCGCGCCGTTGTCCGATTCGCCCGCTGCGTCTTCCTGATCGGCGCCGACGACGATGTCGGCGATGCCGTCGCCGGTGACGTCGCCGGTGCGCATCCAGATACCGAGACGGTCGACCGCCTCGGCACCGACGAACGTGATCAGCGTGACCGACGGGTCCGGCGCTGACAGATCGAGCTGCGTGAGCGCGGCCGCGAGTGTTCTCAACTCGGGCCCGCCCACCACGATCGTCAACGCGCCCGCTCCGGGTCGCGGTCCGTCGGGACGGAAGTTCTGCCGCGCGATGAGGAGATCGCCAAGGCCGTCACCGGTGACATCGTCCATCCACAGCTCGCTGCCGGCGGTCTCGCGGGTACCGGCTCCGTAGATGCGAAGGATCGAGGCCTGCGTGTCGGCCGTGTCGAGCGTGCCGCCCGTCGTACCGTCACCGAACACGAGATAGATCTCGCCGGCGTTCTCGCGGCCGAGTGGATCGGCGAGCATCGACGCCATCGCGTAGTCGCGTGCGCCGTCGCCGTCGCAGTCCAGTGTGCCGGCCACCGGTACGCCGAACGCGCCGTTGCCTACTGACCCGTGCACGCGGCGAAGCTCGCCGTCGGTCGGGGAGATCGTCGACAGATCGAGCGTGCGGATCGGCTGGGCGGATGCGGGAGCCGCCCCGTACGGCGAGAGGATGAGCGCGGCGAGGAGCGTCGCGAACAGCGGCGAGGCGCGGCCGACCCGGTGCCCGACGGCGGGTAGTCCGGGCGAGCGGGTCGGTGCGCACCGGGAAGAGGGCAGCGGGAGGCGCATTCCGCGCAATTGTGGCCACGCACCGCGCGGTCGTTCAAGCGACTTGCTCCGAAAAGGGGGCACCGCGGCGCTCTGAGGTTTCGTTGGCGAATTCACCCACTAGATCGCGTCGAGGACGTCCACCGGCGCCACGACTCTCAGAGCCCGAAGCCGCGTAACAGCGACCCGACTCGGCGTACTCCGCGGTCGAGGAGGTCGGCCCGCGAGCGTTCTCGATTCACCGCACGAGTCAGTGACGACTGACATCGTGCATTCACCCGTCGGTGAAGCGCGTCGAATGCGCCTGGATCGGCGAGCGCCGCTTTCCGGTTACCGAGCTCGAGCGGCTGCGAGACGACGTGTGTGATCTGGACCGGCAGTGGTGTGACGGCTGGCAGGATGTGCGGACCGACCAGACCGAACTGCAGCCGCGCGCCGCGGTAGCGCTCGGGGTCGCCGCCGTTGTAGGCGGCGAGTAGCAGATCGGGCATCGGCAGCCGCGACTGGAAGTACATGTCATCGTTGCCGACGGTTGCGACGAACAGGATCTGGGCGTCATACTTCAACGCCAGCCGGAGGAAGCCGCCCCTTCCCTCCCATTTGAGCCGGTACGGCTCGCGCCGGTAGTCTCGCGACAGCGCTTCGGTGCCGGCTCCAGGGAACAGCATGAGGAAGCCGTCGCGCTGCAGCGCCGCCTCGGTGTCGGCCGGCCGGCGGGCCGGGAGCACGTACCAGCGCCGGGCGACGTCGCGCAGCACGGGCATGCCGAAGATGAAGTTCTCGTGACCGATGAAGTGGGGGATGCGGCCGTAGCGTTCGCAGACCGTCGCAACGAACAGCAGCGGGTCGACGATGTCGAGGGCGTGGTTGCTGACGACGATGACTCGCCGTCCCGCTTCGAGTAGGTGCCCGAGCCGCTCCAGATGCCGGATGCGATGCCTGTGGTAGCGACGCAGGCCGGCGGCGAGCAGCAAGAAGGGGCGCAACGCGGGGTCCGAAGGGTCGGCCTCCACGCCGGACCAGTCGTCGCCGGTGTGAGGAAAGTTCGAGCGTTGACGCGGCACGGTTCCTTTGTGGTCTCGTAGCGGAGAAGCTCCGTGGGAAGCAAGAAGCGGGCCCGTCGAGAATCGCCGGTCATCGCTCGTGTCGCAGAGATCGCGCGCGCAATTCTCATCTGCGCGAACGCGGCGAGGGTCGTCGTCGCGGTGCCGGGAAAGCGGGCGACGGAGCCCATGGCTCGTCCACGAGCATATGGGGGTGGTCCGGGAGTGGCCGAGGCGGTTCGGAACCGGCTATTCTCATGAGAATGCCGAAACGGGTGCAGGTGTTCGTCGCCGGGATTCTGGGATCGGCCGGTCTGTTCGCGATCGTCGCGGCCGCATGGCCTGCGCAGGCGGCCGACGACCTCGTGGCGAGCGTGCGTCGTCACCTGCGTGCGGGCGAGATCGCGTACGTGATCGATGCGTCGCAGCAGCCGCTGGTGGCGATCGGCGCGACGAGTTCCTTCGTACCGGCCTCCACACTCAAGGTCTTCACGGCGCTGCTCGTGCGCGAGCACCTCGGCCTGGCCGGCCGCTTCCGGACGGAGTTCTATCTCGACGACGGCTGGGTGGTCGTGCGCGGGTTCGGCGATCCCTACCTCGTATCCGAGGAGATCACGGCAGCGGCCGGGCGGCTCGCGCACGTCCTGGCCGGAGTGAAGCCGGTCGGCGTGGCCGTTGATGACAGCTACTTTGCGCCAGGGCTCAGGGTTCCCGGTGTCGGTGGCTCGTCGAATCCGTACGACGCGCACAACTCCGCATTCGCCGTCAACTTCAACACGATCCACGTCAAGCGCGTCGGCAACAGCTATGTCTCGGCCGAGAAGCAGACGCCGATCACCCCGCTCGCGATCAAGGTTGCGGCCCGGCGCGGCGTCAAGCAGGCCGAGCGCATCAGCATCGGCCACACGCCCGAAGAGATCCGTCGCTACGCGGCCGAGGTCTTGGCGGCTAAGCTGCGCGAGGCCGGCCTCGAGGTCGGCGACAAGATCGACAGTCGCAAGGCGCCGGCCGACAGACCGCCGGTGTACGTCCATAGCAGCAGCCGCACGACGGGCGATTGCGTGGCCGCGATGCTCGACTTCTCGAGCAACTACATTGCGAATCAGCTGTTCCTTGCGGTCGGTGCGGCCGTCGAGGGGCCGCCGGCCACGATCGAGAAGTCGACCCGTGTCGCGCGCCGCTTCATCGAGGCACGGCCCGATCTGACGGGGCTCGTCGTCACCGAGGGCTCGGGAATCTCACGCGCGAATAAGGCCACCGCTCAGGCACTGGCGGCGGTGCTCGCGCGCTTCGAGGGCGATCGTGGCCTGCTACCGCTCGAGAAGGGCGTCGCGCACAAGACGGGTACCCTGAGTGACGTCCGTTCGCTGGTCGGCTATCTCGACAGCAGATCACACGGCACCGTGCGGTTCGTCATCTGGTTGGACGGTAGCGGGCAGCAGCGCCGCTGGCGTGTGCTCGACGAGCTCACGAGCGCGCTCTAGCTCGCTGCGCGACCCAGAGCGGGCTCGCGCCGCTCGCGGAAACATCGCATGACGCCGCCTCCGGCGTCTGGCACGCACCGCTAGTGGCCCAGGTTAACGCAGGATCAGGTCGATGATTCGCTGCGTCTCTATGTTGCGACGCTGAGCCCACAGCGTGATTCCTTGACCCTTGAACCGCACGTTCTCGACCTTCTCGAACAGCCGGGGCAGCCACGGCATGACCTTTCGCTCGCCGCCGCGTGCGACCAGGATCAGCCCCGGTAGCTCCCCGTTCGCGTCGAGCGGGACGAACGGTTTCCCGCCCGTCTTGGTCATCATGTAGGCGCGCACGTTCGGGTCTATGAGCAGGCCGTAGGGCAGGAAGTTTCCCGTCCGGTTGAGCGCGAGCAGGTGTACGCAGCCGACCACCCACACGGTTCCGTACTGCTCGGAGAGCTCCTCGAGCTCCGCGGCCAGGGCGCGCTCCCCGTCGAGCGTCGGTCCCTGGTTGGACTGCCGGAACATCGACCTGCGATCCCATGCCAGCTGCGCCGTCGTTAGCACGAGCAGCGCCACCAACATGGGTCGTACGACAGCCAGAGGGCGCGGCAGCGCCAGCCTGCCGAGCAAGTCGTATGCGGCGCCGGCGGCTAGCCCCGCGGCAACCGCGATCAGCGGGTGCAGGAAGAACAGGTCGGGATAGGCCTGGTGGTTGATGAGCGTGAACCCGCAGGCCGTTGCGGCGGAGAGGACGAAGGCCGCCCAGCCCGACCGCGCCCGGATCCAGTGCCAGGACGTGCGAGGTCTGAGGAGCGCGAGCAGGCCCGCTAGCGCGATACCGCCCATGAACACGACCGGTAGCAGTATCGTCGCGTCCTGGCGGTTGTGGCCGAGATGCACGATGAACCAAAGCGATTCGCCCAGCGGCAGCACGGGCCACGCTTCCTCGCGTGTGGGCATGACATAGGTCTGGAACAGCTGCTCACCGATGGCGCCGTGCCACACGAAGTAGAGCTCGTAGACGATCACGGCGCCCGCGGCTCCGAGGCCGAAGCGCAGTGCGCGCCGCAGGCGCGGCGGCTCGATTAGCGAGGAAACGCCGAGACACGCCGGAATGAGGAGCGCTGGCTGCCAGCACAGGAACGACGACGCGCTCAGCACGCCGCTCCTCAGCATATGGCGCCCGGCGAAGCTGGCCAGCCCGGCCGCCATGAAAAAGGCCATGAAGACCTTCGGTCTCACGCCCTGTGCCCCCTGGGCGAAGTAGTCCACGAACAACAGCATGAACAGCGCGCTCAGATGGGCCTCGAGCCGCCGGCCCCGCAGGCGGTACGCCAGCAGCCACACGGCCGCGACGGTGCCGGAAGCCACCGCGACGCTCAGCGCGCGCACTGATAACGCGTCGTCGACGCCGAGCCAGCGCCCCGCCACCATCGCGGCACCGGACAGCAGGCTGCTCAGCGAGTTCTTGTGGTCGACGAGCGAGATGTGCGGCGGTACACCCGCGGCGACGCGCTCGGCGATGAAGAAGTAGATCTGGTTGTCGATTGCGAACGGTGTCTGGAGCGGGTTGAAGCGATAGCAGGCGAACAGCCCGAGGCAGAACCAGGACAGGAGGGCCACGGGGACGGGGACGCCGCGCGACGTCGCCGATCGAATACCAGACAGCAGACGCCCCAATACGGTGATCCGCGGCGGCCATAGCGGCTGCCTGCCGACTCTCGTAGCCGCGGGACCGCGGCGTTGTCAAGGTGCGGGGGCCGCCGTTCGTCCGGCCGCTGGGCGTGACGCGTGCGGTCTGGTAGGGCCGTCGACATGACGATTCCCGAGGCTGACGCCCGCCTGTTCGACATCATGTACCACTGCCGCGCGATGCGCAGGCTCAAGCCCGACCCGGTGCCGGAAGCGACGCTGCTGGCGCTCGTCGACGCCGCGTTGCAGGGACCGAGCGGGAGCAACGCGCAGAACTGGCGCTTCATCATCGTGCGCGATCGCGCGCAGAAGGAACGGTTCCAGGCCATCTGGCGCAAGACTTGGGCGTTCTATCTCGACACATTCGCGGTTGCCGATGCCCGGCCCGGCGAGAACGTCGACGCCCGCCGCCGAATGACCGCCGCGGCGACGTGGCAGCTCGAGAACCTTCCCGAGATTCCCGCGCTGATCTGCGTGTGCGTTGCCCGCGACGATGCGGTCGCCAAGGTGATGTCGTCGCCCTCGACGCTCACGAAGGCCGTCCGCCACTTCGGCATCGGCGGCGCGCTGCGCCTGGTGACGAGCGGCTCGCGCATCGGCGGCATCTCCGACGGATCGACTGCCTACCCGGCGGTTCAAAACCTGCTGCCCGCGGCTCGCGCGCTCGAGCCGGGTGCGGTGCTCACCACGCAGCACTTCCTCGTGCCCGGAGCGTTCGAGTCGGTGCTTGGCATCCCCTCCACGGCGACGCTCGCGGCGATCATCCCGGTCGGCTTCCCGACCGGGAAGTTCGGACCCGTCAAGCGACCCGATCCGAGCGCCGTCGTGAGCTGGGACAGCTACGGGAGGTGACGCGCGTCAGCCGTCGATCGCGTCGGCGAGCTCGCGCGCGACAAGGGCGTGGCCGGCCTGCGTGAAGTGAACGTTCGTGCGGAAGTAGAGCAGACTGTCCTCATGCGAGCGTGCGGCGGCTGCCTGCAGCGCAGGGGTGAGATCGCGATAGCGTAGCCCGAGCTCGGCCGTGCGGCGGGCGAAGTACGAACGCAGCGTGTCGCTGTATGTGCGCATCGTCTGTGCGACCGACGCGTCGTCGAAGCGGGCGATATCGGCGTAGGCCGTGTAGGCCGACGGTGCGTACAGAACGATCGGCACGAAGTCGCGCTCGCGTGCGAGCGCAGCGAAGCGCTCCAGTGCGTCGTCGAATATCGATGTCTCGAGGCTCCCGTCGGCCAGCCCGCGGGCGAACTCGACCTCGTCTCGGTCGCTGTTCTGCGAGTTCATGCCGATCACGGTACCGTCGGCCAGCTCGACCTCGTACTTGAAGTCGATCTCGCTCTTGCGGCGCAGGGCGGCGAGATGCCAGAGGGCCGAGGCTGCGAAGTTGTAGGCGTAGCTCGAGCGTCCGAGCGGTCCTTGTTTCGTCGCCACGAACGACGCGCACATCGCCTGCGACGAGAACGGGCACTGGGCACCGGCCAGCGAGGCCTCGGCGCCGACGCGGGCCTCGTGGTAGAGGAACGCGTCGCGGAAATCGTTGCCCTCGTAAACGGTCATGGCGACGTAGCGAGGCTTCTTCTCCAGGCCGAAGCGCTCGAGGAGCTGCAGATACTCGTGCAGGCCGCGCGCGGGCATGCCGAGGTTGTAGGCGGTGAGACCGGTGGAGCGGGATACTTCGGCCGTGAACGTGTCCTGCGGCGCGACGTTGGTGCACCATGTGAACGAGTCGCCGATCGTCACCAGGTCGAAGCGCTCGGTTCGGGTGTAGACATCGCTGACCGGGTTGCAGAAGCCCATGTCGTCCATCTCGACGGTGGCCACGATTCCCACCTCGTCGAACTCATGTGTCACGGCGACGTTCGGCCGGTAGATCCACAGCCGATCGACGGGTCCACCGTCGGTCCGGTCGACCAGGACAGTGTCCTCCTTCGTCGTGAGCTTGCGTCGCCCGGCGATCGAGGCTCGCATCTCGGGCTCGAAGTGCTCGAGCAGGTCGAGCGGGATCGCGCGCGGCAACGCCCTCAATGCCAGTTCGAGCGCGCCGGCGAAGACGAGCACGGGGACCAGCATGGCGGCGAGCTTCGCGGCCGTCGCGACGCCGCCGCGCGGTGGCCGCGTCGGCCGTGTCGCCCGCCCGGCGTGCTTGGCCTTCTCGGCAGGATATTCGTCGGTCCTCGTGGGCATCGGTCGGGAGGCCGCAACATGGTACGCACACACGCGATTTTGCAATCGAATAGGTTGCTGGAAAGGAATGCGTATGCGGAAGTTCTTGCGGCTCATCGCGATCAACACCGTCCTGGTGGTCGGGGTCTGGCTCGTCCTGCTCGTGCTCACCGCGCTGGCGGGCGACGTGATCAACCGTGTGAAGATGATTCGACCGTCGGCTGACGATCGAGCGAACCTGCCGAACTACCCGGACAAGGATCGTGCACGGCGTCTGTTTGCCGATCTCAAGCAGACGGTCGAGGACTACGTGCCGTACGTCGTCTGGCGGCGCCTGCCGATGCAGACCGAGTTCGTCAACATCGGCGAGGACGGCCTTCGCTTGCACACCGTCGGGCGCGAGAACAATGACGCGGATGCCGCGACGATCGGTTTCTTCGGCGGCTCGACGATGTGGGGAACGGGCGTCGACGACGACAGCACGATCGCGGCGATCTTCGATCAGCTGACAACGGACTTCGACGTGACCAACTACGGCGAGGGTGGCCACACCACGCGGCAAACGCTCGCACTGCTGGTGAACCTCATCAATACCGACCGGATGCCGGAGGTGGTCGTGTTCTACGGCGGCTTCAACCACGTGTGGACGCATTGCAACTACGCGGTCACGCGAAACCTCAACGGTCACATGGTCGAGGCCAAGCTGCGCCGCGCGCTCACCGAGCGGCCGCGCGGAGGTTACCTGTGGGCCGACGTCGTCTCGCCGCCGCTCGAGTTCTTCCGGCGCGTGATCGGCGAGAAGAAGTTCGTTCGCAACCACCATGTCTGCCACTCCGACGCCGAGCGCGCCAGGGCTGTGGCCGACGTGCTCGTGCGAAGCTGGGAGATTGCGAACATGCTCGTGACCGGCCACGGCGGGCGGTTCTTCGCCTTCCTCCAGCCGGTGGCCTATATAGGGGAGCCGCGCGTCGACCACCTCGCGCTCGGCCGCGAGCTCGCAGCCGACCAGTTCCGCGCCGTCTATCCACTCGTCCTGGAGAAGGTCGCCGAGCGAGGGATGGACTACGTGTACGATATCACGGACGCTTTCGATGTCGACGAGTACGTCTACATAGACGATGCGCATGTCACGCGGCCCGGCAACGGGATCATCGCGCGCCGCATCCTCGACGACATCGTCGGCCCATGAGCGCGGCCCTCGGGCTGTTCCCGGTCTGGGCGCTGCTGCTCTCGGGCCTCGCCTACCTCGCGCCGCAATTCTTCACACCGCTCGCGCCGGCGATCGTTCCGCTGCTCGGCATCGTCATGTTCGGAATGGGCACCACGCTGGAGCCGGCCGCGTTCCGGTCAGTCCTCGAGCGGCCGCGTGACCTGGCCGTCGGCACCACGTTGCAGTTCGGTCTCATGCCGCTCATCGCGTGGCTGGTCACGCACGGGTTCGGCCTCGACCCCGAGCTGGCCGCGGGGCTGATCCTGGTCGGTGCCTGTCCGGGTGGAACGGCGTCGAACGTGATCTGCTACTTCGCGCGTGCCGACGTCGCGCTCTCCATCGCGTTGACCACCGTCTCGACGCTCCTCGCCGCGCTCGCGACACCGCTGCTGACCGAGCTCTACGCCGGCCGCATCGTCGAGGTCCAGACGACGGCAATGATCGTATCGATCGTCAAGATCGTGCTCGTGCCGGTGGCCCTCGGTGTGGCCGTGGACCGGCTTGCGCGCCAGCGGCTCGATCCGCTGCGCCGGCTGTTCCCGCTGCTCTCCACGGGCGCTATCGTCTTGATCATCGCGATCATCGTCGCGGCGGGGCGCGATCGCTTGGCCGAGCTGTCGGCCGCGGTGGTGCTGGCCGTGGCACTGCACAACGGCGCAAGCCTCGCCGCCGGCTACTGGATCGCGCGTGGGCTCGGTATGGACCGTGCGCGCTGCCGTACGCTCGCGATCGAGGTGGGCACGCAGAACTCAGGGCTCGGCGTGGCGCTGGCCGTCAAGTACTTCGGCACGCTTGCGGCGCTTCCGGGAGCCGTCTACAGCGTGTGGCACAATTTGACCGGCGCGGCGCTCGCCTCGCTGTGGGCCCGTGGCGAGATCGGGTCGGTGGAATGAGCGTTGCTACGGTGGAAAAGTGGCGCTCATGGATGATGCGGCCGTGACGGCCGGCCCGAGCTATACGATCATCGGTACGGGCGCGCTCGGTGGTTACTACGGTGCGCGATTGCACCACGCCGGCGCCGACGTCGGCTTCCTTCTCAATACGGACTACGAACACGTACGCGAACACGGTCTGACCGTCGAGTCGGTCGACGGCGACTTCTCGATCGAGCGACCGCGGATCTATGCGGGCACCGACACGCTCGAGCCGGCTGACGTCGCTCTGGTCTGCTTGAAGACCACGCACAATCACCTGCTGCCTGAGCTTCTCCCCGCCGCCTCGCGGCCCGACGGCGTCGTCGTGGTGATGCAGAACGGCCTCTTCATGGAGGACCTGGCCGCCGCTGCCGTGCCCGGCCGTACCGTGCTCGGCGCGATGGCGTTCCTGTGCTCGAACAAGGTCGGCCCGGGCCATATCCGTCACCTCGACTACGGTGGCATCCGCGTCGGTCAGTACAGCGCGGAGGGCCGGCCGGCAGGCCTGACCGCGGCGGTGCGGTCGGTCGGCGCGGTGTTCGGTCGCGCGGGCATTCACGTCGACCTCGAAGCGGATCTACTGACCGCGCGCTGGAAGAAGTTGGTGTGGAACGTGCCCTACAACGGCATGTGCGTCGTCCATGACACCACGACCGACGTGTTGATGAACGCGCCCGAGATGCGGGCCCGTTGCGAGAGCATCATGTACGAGGTCACCGTTGCGGCCGCCGCGTGCGGAAGGCCGGTCGATCCGTCGTTCGTCGAGGAGATGATGACGACCACCGACCGCATGGCCTCGTACAAGCCGAGCATGTTGCTCGACTATCGCGCGGGGAGGCCGATGGAGGTCGAGGCGATCTACGGCAATCCGCTGCGTGCGGCCGAGGCCGCGGGCGCAAGCTGTCCGCTGATCCGTGAGCTGTACGAACAGTTGTGTGAGCTCGGTCGGAGATCGCCGTGAGGGCGGTGTCGCCCGCCCGTGTTCGATCGCGAGGACGGATCGAGCTCAGTCGAGATGCTCGTGCCCGGGCTTGTGATGAAGGGTAGCGTGCGAGGTTGGCGAGGCCGGCCTCGTGTCCTGGCCCGGGCCGGCACTGAGCCGGAGGGTGCCGACGAACTTCACGTTCGCGCAGCTGTCGACCTCGGCGCTGTGGCACCTGGCCGCGTCGGGGATCAGCAAGCGCACCGGTCCGCCCTTCGACGCCGGTAGCTCCGCGTCGCCGAGGCGATAGAGCAGGACCGCGTCGCGAACAGCGTCGAGCGGGACGCTGGCGGCGAAAGAGCCGTCGCTCGCGATGATCGAGATGTGCGTTGCGTCCGCTGTGAGCCCGATGGTCGCGAGGACCGAGGCGAGTGCCACCGCTGCCCCTTCGCGCCCGGGCACGATCGTCGAGACGTCCTCGACCTGTCCCTCGAGCGCGGCAAGCGCCTCGAAATCGAGAGTCTGCTCGCCGTTGACCAACCCTTCGACCTTGATCTCGGTCATCGTCGTCGTCCTCAGTCGGATCCGTCTGTGAACGTACTTTCTGCGTTCTTCGGGGTCGAGAAAAAGCTGAGCCTTGAACGCGGGCGACGGGTCTCACCGCACCGCGCCGGTCTCGCGCAGCGCCGCCACTTCCTCCGGACCGTAGCCGTGCTCGGCGAGGATCTCGTCGCTGTGCTCGCCGTGGCGCGGCGGACGATGGCGCAGCGGCGCGGGCGGGGAAGCCTCCCGCAGCGGGTTGCGTAGAAGGCGCATGCGGCCGGCGGCCGGATCGTCGACTTCGGTGAGAGTGCTGTTGGCGACCACCTGGGGGTCGCAGATGAACGCCTCGAGGTTGTTGGCCGGTGCGACCGGTACGCGGTGCTGACGCGCACGCTCTACGATCTCGGCGGTCGAGCGCTTCGCGAGTTCCTCGGCGATGATGCCGAACAGGGCCTCGGCGTGCATGATGCGGGTGATGAGATTGGCAGCGCGCTCGTCCGCGATCAGATCCTCGCGCTCGAGAATGCGGCACAGTCCGGCGAACTGATCGTCCTGGATCACCATCATCACGACGTGGCCGTCCGCGGTCTTCCAGGCGCGGTGGACCTCGGCCATGTTCATCGCCGGTGCGGTATTCTCGTGGTCGGGGAACGTGCGCTCACCGAGCACATCGGGAAGCATGAAGGCCGCGTATGCGTCGAGCATCGGCACGTCGACGCGCCGACCCGCGCCGGTCCGCTCGCGGGCGAACAATGCACCCATGACGGCGTATGCGGCGGTGAGCGCGCTGGCCTTGTCCGCGACGATGCAGCGAACGAGCTCGGGCCGCTCCGAGCCGCCCTGAACGTGTGTGAAGCCGGTCAGTCCCTGGATGACATTGTCGTAAGCGGGTTGCTCGACGTAGGGGCCCGTGGGGCCGAAGCCGCTGATCGTTACGTACACGAGCCGCTCGTTGTCGCTCGCGAGGACGTCGTAGCCGATGCCCAGACGGTCGGCGACTCCGGGGCGGAAGTTCTCGACGACGACGTCGGCGTCGCGAGCCATACGCCGTACGATCTCGACCGCGCCGGGCTTCTTGAGATCCAGCACGACGCCGCGCTTGTTGCGGTTCACCTGCGCGAAGATCGGTGTCAGGCCCTCGATGAACGGCGGTCCCATCATGCGCGTGATGTCGCCGGTCGGCGTCTCGATCTTGATGACGTCGGCCCCGAGGTCACCGAGGATCTGTGTGCACATCGGGCCCGACACCACGGTCGACAGGTCGAGCACCTTGATGCCATCGAGCATGGGCGGATCGCTTGCGGCGGATGGACTCATCGTCGTGTTCCGGGGCGCTCGCTGCATCGAGCCTGCCGGTCCTGCGCATTGACGCGTATCCGATCGCCGGGTTAGAGACGAGGATGGAGCGCTGGCGCGCGTCGCCGTCCCCGGCGGCGCGGATCGCACACTGGTTTCGGTCCGGCGGCCCGCTTATGTTCAACCATCCGGTTGAGTATCATCGACGGCGGCACCGCGCGACGGCGTCCCGCTCCCGGGAGGTCACGATGGGCAATCGCTTGGTACAGGAACGGGTCCTCGGCGCGGCGCCTAGCGGATCGTCATGACGTGGATCTCCGATTTCTTGCGGCCCGAGGAGTCGAGCACACGACTGACGACCACGTTCGAGCCGGCCGGGGAGGGAAGGAGGCGGATCGTGCTCGTCCACGACGAGCTCCCCGAGACCGACGCTTACGGTGGCCACGAGCAGGGCTGGGCAGATATCCTCGACAAGCTCGCGCTCCCTGCGCTCTCTGCGCTCGCCGGATCATCGGACGACGCCGCCTTCGGCGGCGAGCTGCACTCGCCGTCTACCATCTCATGACGACGCCTTTGGCGGCCAGGAGGAACGGATGATGGAACACAGCGATCGGTACATGCGGGTCAGGGAGGAGCTGAGGCAGGCGGAGATCGCGCTGAAGGAGCAGCGCGAGCAGGTCGCAGAGCTGCGACGGCGCCTGCCGCTGGAGACCGTGGTCGAGGATCACGAATTCACCGAGACGACCGGCGACGCGACGGGCCGGACGGTCCGTCTTTCGGAGCTGTTCACACGACCGGAGCTGCCGCTCGTGGCGGTGCACTTCATGTTCGGCAAGAAGCAGAGCGAGCCGTGTCCCATGTGCACGCAGTGCGCCGACGGCTACGCCGGGATCCTCGATCACGTCTCGCAGTGCGTGAACTTCGTTGTCGTCGTGGCCGGCGACGTCGTCGAGTTCACGCGTTACGCGCAGGGGCGCGGCTGGGAGGGTCTGCGCGTGGCGTCGAGCGGCGATACATCATTCAAACGCGACCTCGGCATGGAAGACGCAGAGGGTGCGCAGATGCCGGGTGCGACCGTTCTCGAACGGACCGACGATGGACGCATCCTTCACTTCTACACGGGCGGCGCGATGATGGGGGACGGTCACTACCGCGGCATGGACCTGCTGATGCCGCTGTGGAACTTTCTCGACCTGACCCGCCAGGGCCGTGGCGATTTCTTCCCGCGCATCGGGTACTAGCCGCCGGAGGCGGCGTCATACGATGTC